>NZ_DASQIX010000017.1:0-30697 GCF_035631355.1 Alloacidobacterium sp. | reverse complement strand
GTTTAACCTCGGCAACGACGTCAAGCTGCAGATGAGCTGCAATAGCTCCAGCGCAAGTGCAGCCCAGCCAACCTGCGACGGCGGCGGCGTAAACACCAACCAGCTCACCACCGGCACTCCGCTGTATGAAACCGGACGCCGTGTGGTTGAAGTAGCGCTCAAGTACAACTTCTAGATCGCTTTGCTTGTCTCCCAAGCTAGGGGCCTTCGGGCCCCATTTTTTTTCAGAGCTTGATTTTGCCTGGGTCGAAGTCAGGCTTGGGATAATTCATCTTTAACTTGCTGATCGCGTTGACCAGAATCTCTGAGATGGCCACATTTCGATACCATTTGTGGTCTGCTGGAATGATGAACCACGGCGCGTGCTTGCGGCTCGTGTGTTCGATTGCATCTTCATAAGCCTTCATGTATTGCGGCCAGTAGCCGCGCTCCGCGAAGTCTTCTTTGTTCAATTTCCAGTGCTTGTTCTTGTCTTTCAGACGCTCGGCCAGACGGCGCGTCTGTTCGGCGCGGCTGATGTGCAGAAAAAATTTCAGGATCGTGATGTTGTTCTCAGCCAGAGTCATTTCGAAATCTACGATCTGTTTAAACCGCTCTTTCGCAAGCTTGTCTGACACCTGCTTGTGCACGCGCGTCACCAGCACATCTTCGTAGTGCGAACGGTTGAAGATGCCAATAGTTCCGTATTGTGGAACATTGCGATGCGCGCGCCACAGAAAATCGTGCCTCAACTCCAGTGGAGTGGGAACTTTAAATGAAGTCACATTGCAGGCCTGTGGATTGACTCCGGTAAAGATGTGGCGAATCGTCCCGTCCTTGCCTGACGTGTCCATGCCCTGCAGCACGATGAGCACGGCATGGCGGCAATCGGCCGTGAGCAGCTCCTGCAGCTCATCGAGTTTCTGACGATGCCGCTCCAGGTCGACTGCGGCTTCTTCTTTGTTCTGGTAGCGTCCAGTATCAGCTGTGGGGAAGTGGGAGAGCTTTACTTTTTGATGAGATTTAACCAGGTACGGGCTTGAGACGGGCCATCCAGCCATGCCTTCTCCCGGAACCGCCGTTCAGAGGGGACGAGGTCGATCTGAACGGCGCAGATCCTCAACTATTTCGTCTGCGGCGTCGCCGTGGGCGTCGCTTCGCTCTTCGTTACAGCCTCCTGTTTCGGGGCATCGGCATTATTGTTGCCCTTGATGCCTTCCTTGAAGCCGCGCAGCCCTTCGCCTAGACCCTTGCCAAGCTCAGGCAGTTTACGCGGTCCAAAGATTAACAGCGCGATGACGAGAATGATGAGTAAATGCGTTGGTGTAAACAGATTATCGAGCATAGCGGGACATGTCCCGGGCGCGCACGCGCGGGAACTTCCTCCATTTCTCATATTGTCGCACAGAGCAATGACCCCGTGCGAAACTCCCTGTCGAAACTCTTTGTTAAGTACGTTCTCAATTCGCGGGCGGATGCAAGGCATCGAGACGATTCCGCGCCATTTCCGTGAAGGCCGTCAGGCTTTCCGATGCGCCCATCGTCAGACGGCGGTGCACTTTCAGCAGGGGATAGATGCGCGAGCCGCCAATCTCCAAAGTTGGTACGGCAAATTTGCCGCCCGGATATTCGCTCATCGTCCATTCTGACGGATAGCGGCGGCGAAAGACTTCACCAAAATAGCTGCCCCATAGTTTCGTCAGCCACTCCAGATCGCTTTCCTGCGCTGGGGCCAGCGTCCCCAGAATACCTTCCAGCGCATCGACCGATCCCGCTGAATAGTCCAGCTTCCGCCCATGCTCGGCAGCGGCAATGCTTACCGCTTCCGCAGCGTATGCCTGCATCATGGATGTAAGCGAATCGAAGGTCTTCTTCGCGAGTTGTTCCCTAGCCGTCATCTAGGCCTTAGACTAACCAATTCTCTCAGAGTGAGAAGCGGTTTTCGAACCAGCTGAGCCCGCCGTGGGCGTACTTATGGCTTGCCTATCCATGAATACTGCCAGGCAAGGGAGACGTTCTGGTAATTGCCGCCAAATCGCACGTAGGCCCCACCGCTATAGCTGATTTTCACGGACTGGTGTTTGGAAATGCGAAAGGCGCCCGTGCCGCCGATGCGCGAGCTGGTTTGAAGGGTCGCTGGATTCCGTATGCCGTTGAAGGTCGTCACTCCTCCCCACCAGAAATTTCCATCCAGCGATGCCCACGTGCCGCGGCCAAAATCCCGACTCAGATGTCCTTCGAACGAGCCGATCGGTTCTTCAGTCTGCGGCGCCGGGTGCGGAACATGAAAATCCGCCGGATTCGTTGTGTAGAACCAGACGCCGCCATAGCCGTCGAGCACCCAGTTGCCCCAGGATCGGGAGTACCCCAACTCCGGCTTGAAAGCCCATCTGTTGATACCCCAATCAATCAGCTGTGTGGGACTGTATTGCCCGGTCGGAGCAATCACTCTGAGGCTCGCGCCTAAGATCGTCTTTTGCTTCCACTTCATAAACTCCTGTGCTGGCATTGCCGGGCCGCCCTTCAAGTTCACGGAGAAGCGGACACCAAGATCGACCAATCCCGAACGGTAGGCCGAAACTCCGTTTCCAAGGGCTGCCGCCTCAAAGGTTCCTACCCCGTAGGGCAGCGAGGCTGTGACGTTAGCCGAACGTCCTAAGACACTGAGGGAATGGTAATAGCTGAAAATTGGTACGTGATACGTCCCAGTAGCGGCGACGGGTATTGTGCCAGTGAAGTTCAGGCCCCCGTTGTAAAAGGACCATGTCAGAGTAACAGCGTTGCTATGGAGTGGTGTGATGATGTAGGCGCGTGGCGCCAGATCCTGCGCCAGAAGGAAATGCGATGATGCAACCACGACCATTGCCCACAATCGCGATTTTCTAAGAATGCGCACGATGGACCGGGTGAGAGAAACCAGAAGTTGGCTTGCTGCGATCGCAAAATTCTCCACGCTGGATGTTCAGAACACAATCTTGATGATGCGCAAAATCAGCTCTTCCGGGGAGAAAACCGTGAGCAGAAGAGGCACGAGCGGCGCCGCGGTGGCGGCGGCCATACGGGAGATGTCGTCGAGCCCAAAAGGGACTGAACGCATCTCACGCACCATGGCATAGCTATTTCCCAGATCGGCGAGCGACTGAATATCGGCACTTCCGAGCAGTTCTTCAGAAGGGGCGGTTATTTCAAGGGGCTCGCCCCATTTCTGTTCGAAACGGTCCACATAGTTTTGAGCGAGTTGTCCGTAGATGGCTAATCCCGTTCTCTTCGCGCGAGCCATCTGAGGAGTAAACATCAAAAGTGGACCGAGAATGGCCAGAACGAAAATGACAACGAAGCCTCCGGCCTGCAACTTGAAGGACTCCAACTTTTCGCCATGATAGAGGACTCGACTGGCCACCACACCGGCGAGCATTACACCCTGAGCGAAAAGGATGGGGCTGAAGGCATAAGCGCTCTTGCCCAGAAAGGCAAGGCCTGCGCAGCGATCGGGGTGAGTCGGTACGAGGTGCAGGTTGATTCTGGAGACCTGCCAGAGAAAGCGGAACCAGATGAAGAACCTCAGGTACCAGCGTAAAAGGATGAACTGCAGGATGGGGATGCTGACGAACACATACCAGAAGCCCGCGAGAGTCAGATGCCAGCGTCCGCCAGGCAAGGCATACCAGGTTGGACTGTCGACTGTCACGCGGTTGTGCCAGACCCAGAGGCCAACGCCATAAACAAAGAGCAATAGCCCACATTCCACGGGGATGGAATCGCGCACCCGTTTGGCTGAATTGACCGCGACGTCAAAAGTGGGAATGGTTTTTTGCGAAATGAGCCGGCGCTCCACAAAACGGCGTACAACGAGGCGCAGCCGCAGATGAACTATCAGCTCCGCTGCGATAAGGATCGGGAGCGCGATGAGGAATCGAACTTGCACTTCAACGTCATGCAGGAAGGAAAGTCTGCCGGGGTTTCCAGCCAGGGATCCGATAGTGGAAAGAAGCAGCAACGGCAGCCACGCGAACAGCGTGATAATGACCAGCCGACGCTTCAGGTGTTCCAGATGATCCCCTTCAAGATGCGTCTTCCGGAGGAGTTGGAAGAGCGGGCCACCCAGCACCACCGAGAAATCATGCCATGGCTCTAGAGAATCGAGTTCTGTCATCGTGTGTAACCTTACCCTGATGGTTTCCTTGCGTCTCGGCAAGGTTTTATAGATAGGCGCCCGTAACGACTGTTCCGATCACGCAGGCCCCGATAGAAACGAAAAGCCAGCATATACTTCAGGCGCTGTATTAGCTGCTGGTAGATTTGACAGTCTCCCGTGCCATTGCTCTTACGCTAAGGTTGTTGAGGTTGCGAGGAATATGAGATGGACACAAATGCAGCGAGAAATGAAATAAAAGTGATGGTTGTGATGGATTTAGCCGCAATCTGCAGGAAGCTGGCTGAGAATTCCATCGTTCCAAACAATCTGCGCGCGGAAGCGCGTGAACTGGTGGAGGAATTCGATTCCCTTCTGCCAGCGCGTGGCAAAGGCACCCCATCCGAGCACGCACAGGGCGAGATGCTGTTGGTTAAGATGACGCGATTTTTACCGAGAATAAACGAACTTCAGTCGTGGCCCGCCAATTCCTCGAGCCTCTGACCATAATCGGGGTCCTTCCGGCTTTGAAAGAGGCTCCAGCGGGCTGGGAGATGAGCATGGGCAACGAGGAAACCCTAACTCGTAAGGAACTGCGGACACCTAGAGCTGCTGCGATCGCCGGCCTGCTTTTTGGCCTTTTGCTGATCACGAGTCAGTTGCTGGCGTGGATTTCCATCCCCGTTAACCCAGCCGTTGCGGATGTGATCAGGCATTCAAAGGTCGTCTCGTTTGCATTGAACCTGCTGCCCTTTGCAGGTATCGCTTTTCTTTGGTTTATTGCCGTGTTGCGCAGTCGTTTGGGGGCAATGGAAGATCGCTTTTTTGCGACGGTTTTCATGGGAAGCGGATTGTTGTATATCGCGATGATCTTTACATCGGCTGCAATGGCGGGGGGACTTATCCGGGTTCTACTCAACGCACCTGAAGGTTTTATGCCAACGGGAGCGTACGTGCTTGGCCGCGCCGAAATCTACCAGACGATGAACGTGTACGGAAGCAAGATGGCTGGCGTGTTCATGTTCTCTACCTCAACACTCTTGCTGCGAACTCTGATTGTTCCGCGCTGGATTGCCTTTACTGGTTACGCTTTGGGAACGATGCTGTTGCTGAGCGTTGGAATTATCGTATGGGTTTCAGTCGTCTTTCCACTATGGGTATTTCTGGTCAGCACCGCCATACTGCTTACACCATCCAGATTCAACTGACGTGTAGTCAGCTATGCCAAAGCCATAACTCCCCGGTGGCCCGCAGCTCCCAAAGGAATTGCCTCAGCCATCTGACAGAACCGCGCCCAGCCATGTATCTTTAAACTTTACGGGAAGTCTAAAGGAATGTTCCGCTGCCCGGATTTGTGGAGGTCTTTTTCTTTTGAGAAGCACGCGTTTTTCCTGTCTGGCCCTTGTCGCAATCGCCATTTTGATTTTCAGCGCAAGCTGCCACGCACAGTCCCAGTCTCAATCTCAGGTCCAGGCACAGGCACAGAACCCGCCAGCCCCGGCGCCCTCCGCTCCCAGCGGCGCTCTCTCCGGAGTGAGATATGACTACAAATGGGAACTTTATGGCGGCTTCGCCTATTCGCACTTTAATGCCGGACCCAATCTATTACAGGGTGCGAACCTTGGCGGCTTCGATGCTCAGGCCGCGCGTTTCTTCACTCCTCGCTGGGCAGTTGCCGGTAACGTACGCGGATACTATGGGACGTCAGGGGTCGTGCCGAACCCTTATGGCATCGAAGGGCCATTCGTCAGCGAGCATATGTTCCTGGTCGGGCCGGAATATCGCGGCCCCAGCAATGTACATGGCTCGATCCTGCTGCATGCCCTCGTCGGCGGTGCATACGGAGACTTTCAACACGCCACCGGCAATGTTCCGCCCGGCGCGCTAGGCCTGTTCAGTAACCAGTTCGCCTTCGGCGCTGCCTTTGGCGGCTCCATCGATCTGAACCGCTCGCCACGCCTCGTCTTCCGCATCTCGCCCGATGCCACGCTGACGAACTTCGGTGGCGCCGGACTCAAAGATCAGTTTGCGATCTCTGTTGGCATCCTGTACAGAATGAAAAAGGGTCTGAAGTAAATTCAGGCCGTCTGGCTTAGTTCAGGAGAAGCTGCTTCTGAACCATTCGCCCGGAAATTGTGCATTGTTCATCCCGATTTCCGGACGCTTCGCCCTTTCGCATCCTCTTGATGGCTGACGAATCTGATAAACCGGGGAGTGAAGCATGCAGCAGCGTAAATTAGGAGCACAGGGCCTTGCGGTTTCTGCAATCGGGTTGGGATGCATGGGGATGTCCGAGTTCTACGGCCCTCCCGACGAATCAGAATCCATTGCCACGCTTCATCGCGCGCTCGACCGTGGCATCAACTTTTTCGACACCGCCGACATTTACGGTCCCTACATCAATGAAGAACTGGTAGGCCGCGTCCTCAAGCCGCATCGCGGCAGAGTCATCATTGCCACAAAGTTTGGCATCGTGCGCAAGCCAGATGGCACGCGCGGAGTAAACGGAACGCCGGAATATGTCCACGCCGCCTGTGACGCCAGCCTCAAGAGGCTCGGCATCGACACCATCGATCTCTACTACCAGCATCGCGTTGACCCCAGGACGCCGATTGAGGAAACCGTCGGCACCATGGCGGAACTGGTCAAAGCGGGCAAAGTTCGTTATCTCGGGCTTTCAGAAGCAGGCGCAAAGACGATCCGCCGCGCTCATGACACGCACCCCATTTCGGCCCTGCAAAGTGAGTACTCGCTCTGGAGCCGCGACCATGAACAAGACGGAGTCATTCCCGCTGTGCGGGAGCTGGGCATTGGCTTCGTTGCATATTCCCCATTGGGACGGGGATTTCTCACCGGACAGATTCGCAAGCCCGGCGACCTCGCCGCCGATGACTGGCGGAAGAATTCTCCACGCTTTCAAGGAGAAAATTTCCAGAAAAACCTCGATCTGGTCTCGAAGATTGAAGAATTTGCGGAAATGCGGAAAGTAAAGGCTTCGCAGCTTGCATTAGCTTGGGTGCTGGCGCAGGGCAATGACGTAGTTCCCATCCCTGGCACCAAGCGGCGCAAATATCTCGAAGAAAATGTAGCCGCTGTTGAAATCAAATTGTCAAAAGAAGAGTTGTCGGCCCTCGACGCTATCGCCCCGAAAGGCGCAGCCCAGGGCGAACGCTATACGCCGGAAATGATGAGTATGGTTGGTCTCTAATCTTTGAGGAGTCCGAATTCGGACACGAATGTTCGAATCCGGACAATTGCGGGCAATTTGCTCGGCGAAAGTCGAACAGAATCATTTACTTTTTCGGATTCAAACTGGCCCGCGGGTTGCTAACTTACATTGACATAACAAGTCTAGTGCTGATAAAGGCCACACCTTCCTATGAAGCGGTTTGGTTGCTTCCAGCTTGACGCAGCGAACGAGTGTCTGTGGTGCGACGGAAAGCAGGTTCCACTCGCTCCGAAGCCTTTTGCTGTCCTGCGTTATCTGGTGGAAAATCCGCAACGGCTGGTCACGCATGATGAGCTTCTCGATGCGCTGTGGCCGGAAACCTATGTGCAGCCTCAGGTTCTGCGCACCTATGTTCTTGAGCTGCGCAAGCTGCTGGGCGACGATCCCGACGAGCCGCAGTACATTCAGACCGTCCCAAAGCGTGGCTATCGCTTTGTTGCCAAGGTTTCCACTGTCCGGCAGGATGCGCCGGGAACCGATGGCTCCATCCCTCCCATCGTTGGCCGTAACGCCGAACTCGACAAACTCGACGCCGACTTCGACCAGGTAGCGAAAGGCCTTCGCAAACTCATTTTTCTGACTGGAGACGCTGGCTCAGGCAAAACTGCTCTAATCGACGCCTTCTGCGCTCGCTCATGTGCTGACGACAACGCGCGCATGGCCCGCGGTCAAAGCGTAGAAGGTTTTGGCGGCAAGGAGCCTTTCTACCCGGTGCGTGAAGCCCTGGGCCAACTCACCGAGCACGAGAAGATCCACACTTTCCTCGCCCAGCGGTTGCCTGGCTGGTTCGGGAAAGAACATGAGCATGGGGCAAAGGTTCCAGCGCTCGGAGAAATCTGCGAAATCGTGGAAATGCTCGCGCAAAGCGACCCTCTTCTGCTGGTTCTGGAAGATCTGCACTGGGCGGATGCGTCCACTCTCGACCTGATCTCCGCTCTGGCGCGCAGGCGCGGCAGCTACAAGCTTATGGTGGTGGCCAGCTACCGGCCGGCGGAAATCGACGGGCATCACCCGCTCACTGGTCTCAAAGACGATCTCTCCACGCGCCGGCTCTGTTGTGAGATTCTTCTTGGACCCCTGAACCGCAAATCCGTATCCGACTATCTCTTGCAGCAGCTTAGTACGAATACCCTCCCCGCCGGGCTGACCAGCTTCGTGCATCAGCATTCTGAAGGCAATCCGCTCTTCATGGCTGCCACTTTCGAACATCTGCGCAGCCAGAATCTGCTCGTTGCAAAATCCGGGAAATGGCAGCTTGCCATGCCTCTGGCTGAAATCGAATTAGGCATCCCCGACGGCCTTCTGGGAATGATCGACCTGCAGCTTGGGCGGCTCAACGAGCGTGAACGCCGTCTGCTTGAAGCCGGCAGCATCGTGGGTGCAATCTTTCCCGCCTGGGCCGCTGCCGCTGCACTCAAGGAAGATGTCCTCGATGTAGAAGATGAATATGCTTCGCTTGCCCGCCGTACCCGGTTGCTGAACGCCGCTGGACAGGACGAGCTGCCTGATGGCGCCCGATCCACGTTCTACGTTTTCGCTCACGGCCTCTTCCGCGAAGCCTTATATGCCCGGCAACCTGCGGCGCGCCGTGCCGAGCGGCATCGCCGGGTCGCGGAAAGGCTGAAGTCCCTCTTTGCCGGGAGCGAAGCCAGCATCGCCTCGGAGCTGGCGCACCATTACCAGGCCGCCGGATCTTGGAAGGAAGCGATTGCTGCTCTGTGTTTGGCTGCGGACACCGCCGCCAGCCGGGATGCCGACCACGCTGCCCACGAACTCCTGAAGCGTGCTCTGGATCTGAGCGAAAATCTCCGCCCGGAGGAGCGCAGAACCGCGGAGCGCAGCCTGCTGAATCAGATCAAAAAATATCCGGAATTCGCTCCCGCACGACTGGCTTAATAGCGGCGAAGCGTGCGTATCTGCCTGCGCAGCATGGCGATTTCGCGGCGAGTGCTGCGAAACACCGGCACAATGTAGGAACGTGACATCCGCGGCAACTGATGGAACATGGAGATCAGCAGATTCAGCTGGTCCTTCTTCGTCAGAAGGTCTCGTTCGAGTGCCGCAAGTACTTGACTTCGCTCGGGAGTCTGAGCGTTCAGCATTATCCAATGGTAACCATACGAGAGGCGCATTGTCACCCCGGGAAAGGTCAATTGTTCTCTAACATGTTACGAATTGGTACCAGAAACACACCTTTCCGGATCTGGCCATCGCAGCCCGCCGCACCAGCAAATTCCGCGTGTATAAGCCTAAGCTGAAATCATCGCCACTGCAACTATCGCCAGCGTCATGCCCACGGTCTGGCTGCGAGTCGCCCGCTCGCGCAGCAACCCGGCCGCCAGAACAATCGTCCCAGCCGGGTAAAGCGACGAGAGCACGGCAGCCACGTCCAGCCGTCCGGTAAGCGAAGACGCTGTGTAGAGCAGGTTGCCGGTCGTATCGAGAATCCCGGCGACAGCAGCCAGCGGAAGGATGGATGGCCAGCGCCCTTTAGCCGCATCAGTAGCGCCTTGACGACGCCATTTCCTGGCCGTCCAAATCCACAAAACAACCGCGCAGGAGACAGATCCGACACGCGAGAAAGTCAGTGCCCAAAGCACGCTGTCTCTGCCCGCAACGTGGAGAAAAACTAACAGAAAGCCGAAGCAAACCCCGGCCAGCACGGCCAACCCCAGCCCATGCGGATGCGCCTCAGCTCCGGGAGTATAGGCAATCAGCCAGATGGCGACGCCTGCCACCGCGAATCCGGCGAACTTGAGGATGGAAGGTCTGGCTTCCGTGAAGAACGACACCACGACCGGCATAGCAGCCGTCAGGACGCCGGACAGAGCTGCCACCAGGCCCATGGAACCCATCGACAGTCCCTTGTAGAGGGCCAGAAGCCCAATACCGCCTGCGAGGCCTGCCACCAGCCCGAAAACCAGAGTATGGCGAGTGGGAAGGCCGCTGGGATGGACAAGCAATACTGCCAGGAGCGCCAGCAGCCCTAGACCATGTGCAATCATCAGGACTACGGCAGGAGTTGAGCGGCGCGTGACAAGTCCACCGCAGAAGTCCGACGTGCCCCATACCGCGGCGGCCAGCAAAGCCAGGGCGGACGCTTCTCCGCCCGTCGTCATCATTGCCGCATGGAGGGGGACGGATAGTAGCCGTCCTTCGCCGTCACGTCCAGATTGGGTACTTCCACGTTGACGGTGATCTTGTGGAAGCGATCGCTCATCACACCCGCATGCGTGTAGTAGCCGAGCGTATAAGCTGCGCGCACCGATTCGGTGATCTTGGCAAAGCTGTTTTGGATGCCATTCTCGGAGAACTGCGATTGCAGCGCCCCGCCCGTCGCCAACGCGTATTTCGGCAGAATATTGTCGCGCATGGTTGGCAGCAGCGGAATGTGCCATTTGTCGAGATAGCCGACGCCCCACATAGCCGAGTCGCCAACCAGCGTGCCATAAACCGAGATGTTGTTGGCCAGCAGGTAGCGAACCACTTCTTTATAGGACGCCTTGCTGCCTGCCTCCTTGCCGTCGCTGATGATGTAGAGAACACGCCGGCGGCCCTTGGGCTGCTGCGCCAGCGATTTCGCGGCTTCCAGGATCGCATCGTTCAGCGGATGTACTTCCTTCGGAATGACGATGAAGCCCGTGTTGCCGCGCTGTGGCGTAAGGTTGGGATCTACCGGCTTGTTGTTAATGGTCATGCCGTCATCCAGCGGTCCACCGGGCGAAACTACGCCCATGTCGCGACCCGGAGCCTTCGCGCTCTGAAAAGCCGCGGGCAATCGCGCGCCTTGGGCGCCGGTGAAGTCTGTCACCATGCGCGTGCTGCTGTTGTAAGCGAAGATGGCAACAGTGTCAGACGGTGTAAACGCACCTGTCACCGCCGAAAGGCTCTCATTCACTTTCGCCATCACGTCGGAAGGCACGCTCTGGTCAATAACGAACGCCACCGAAAGCGGCAGTGGATCTACAGAGAAAAATGCGATGCGCTGCCTTGCGCCATCTTCATAAACTTTGAATTGCCGCCATGTCAGGCCGGACACCAACTGGTGCTTCTTGTCCCGCACGGTCACCGGCACATCGACATAAGTAATCGTCTGCCGGATCAGGAAAGCCCCGGTCTCGCCCGGCTTGGGAATCACTGGCGCTTCCTGCTGCTGCGTGTTGTCTTGCTGCGGCGCAGACTGGTCCGACGAGGAAGAAGACGACTGCGACGGCGAAGGGTTGGCGGGCGGAGGCGCGGTTTGCACGGCCTCCGGCCCAGCGCTCTTCCCAGGCGTTACCTCATTTTTCAGATTGGAAAGGCCGGTAGAACCGGCAGGCTGGGGCGCTGGCGCGTCGGGAATACTCTGCGGCTGTTGCTGCTGGAACCCGCCCAGCATGAGAAAGGCCAGCGCTACTGCCAAGGCACCCTGTATCACTGAATGAACCCCCGCCAAGTTCGTACAACAACCTGCCGTCTGGCGCGAGCGGCAGTATGATTGCACTGCATTGCATTTAGATGCTTTTAGTCCCTGTTTCGTAATCAGGCTCGCTGGTCACGAAACACGGTCCAGAGCTACCCTTAAGATTAGCAGATATAGATCTCGGATACTGAGCCACCAGGATTGACCTTTATCACCAATTCTTCGTCAAATGACTAGAATCGGTTTCAGGCCTCATCACACATGCGCTTCCGCATATCACTCCTCGTTTTGGTCTTGCTCATGGCTGCTCCTTTTGTGCTCTTCGCGCAGGAGGCCCCATCGCCCGACGGCGCCCCGGTAAGCACCGCGCCAGATACCACCCCGATCGAGGCGAATCCCGCTGCTACTCTCAAAGTCAACGTCAATCTCGTCAGCCTCTACTTCACCGTGCACGATAAGCGCGGCGCGCTCATCCCTAATCTGAAAAAAGACGACTGTTCGATCCTCGAGGACAAAGCGCCGCAGATGATCAAGAACTTCTCGGCAGAAACCGACCTGCCCCTTACTCTCGGCATCCTGCTTGACACCAGCGGCAGCCAGCAGAACGTCCTGCCCATGGAACAGCAGACCGGAAGCGCCTTCGTGAAACGAATTCTGCGTTCCAAGGACGAAGCCTTCCTCGTTTCGTTCGACGTCCAGATCAGCCTATTGCAGGACTTCACCAGCAATCCGCGCCTGATTGAGCGTGGCATGGACGAAGCGCAGATCAATGTCGGCGGCGGCAGCGCGGGCGTACCCGGTATCGGCGGTGGCCCGGTGCCGGTGCAAGGCACACCAAAGGGCACTTTGCTTTATGACGCCGTCTACCAGGCCTCAAATGACAAGATGCGTTCTGAGACAGGACGCAAAGCGTTCATCCTGCTCACCGACGGCGAAGACCAGGGCAGTATGCACAAGATTCAGGACGCTATTGAGGCAGCGCAGAAAGCCAATGTCATCATCTATGTCCTGCTGATTGCTGACCGCGGCTTCTATATGAATTATGGCTACGGCATAAATCTCGGCTATACCGGCGCGTCAGCCATGAAAAAGATGGCCGAGGAAACCGGCGGACGCATGATTGACGTGGGCAACAACGGTAAGAAGATGGAAGCCGCCTTCCAGCAAATCGAAGACGAACTGCGCACCCAATACCTGGCCAGCTATACGCCAACCAATCGGAATCTCGATGGCAGCTATCGCAAGCTCGACGTCTCGTGCAAAGGAGACGGACTGAAGGTGCAGGCGCGCAAGGGGTATTACGCTATTCCCTCGACTGAGGACACCGCAGGACAATAACGTCTAAGCCGTAACCGTCCTGCCCTCGAAATAAGCAGCATTCGCCATGTGGCAAGCCGCAGCCGCATGGTGCCCAAAGACCACATCTTCCACCACCGGCGTACGCGTTCGCACCGCGTCGAAGAAATTTGCCAGGTGAGGCTTCACATCGTCCCATGAAGGCCCGTGCCATACGCTCACATCCGGCAGAGCATATTTGGCCAACTCGGCATCGTGTGCCGCATGCCACTGCTTTTCATAAGCAGCGCGCATGGCAGCGGGAAATCCGTTCAGTCCGTAGTCGGGAGAAGTGTCCAGCCCCGATTGCGGAATGAGTGTCACAGCGCTCTTTGAAAGCTCGATGACTCCCTGCGGCCCCATCAGGCGCGTGATTTCCGGCGTCTCCGTCTCCTGCGTCAAGCGAACTGTGACCGGGACCTGCCCATACTGAAAAGTCGTTACCTGAAGGTCGGGCATGTCGCGGCCATCTTTCCAGCGAAAGATACCGCCGACTGAAGTTGCTCGATCCGGAATCGCATTGATGCCGGAGGCGAACTGCATGCCGCTCAACAGATGCACCATCAGATCGCCGGCCATGCCTGTTCCGAATTCGCGCAGGCGCCGCCAGCGCGCAAACGTCTCCGGATCAAAGGGCCGCTTCGGCGCCTTGCCGAGCCAGGTGTTCCAGTCAAGCGTTTGCGGTGAAAGGTCGGGAGGCCAGGGATACTGCCATGCGCCGCTCGGCGAATTGCGCCCCAGCAGGAGTTCCACCTGAGTCAACTGGCCAATCGCCCCACCATCATACAACTCCTTCGCCTTGCCAAAGAGCAGCGAGCTGACGCGCTGCGACCCAACCTGCACAAAATTTTTCGATTGCTTGACGGCTTGCACCATCTCTTCGCCATCGGCGATGGAGTGCGACATCGGCTTCTCGACGTAAACGTCTTTGCCCGCGCTCAGCGCGTCGAGGGTGATCTGCTTGTGCCAGTGGTCGGGTACCGCAACCAGGACACACTCAATATTCTTATCGTCCAGAATCTCCTGATAGCACCCCGTGGTCTTGATGTTCGGCCCGGCAATCTCGCGCGCCAACGTGTGTCGCCCGTCATAAAGATCGCAGGCTGCAACACATTCTGCCTGCGACACGGCATTGCGTAGCAGATTCGACCCCTGTATCCCAATACCAATGCTGGCAAACCGAACCCGGGCTCCACCGCTCGAACTCTGAGGTGACCCCGCCTGTTCCTGCGCGAGCACAACATGCTTTCCTGAAACCAGCGACGCCACTGCCATCCCACTACCAGCCTGCAGAAACTTCCTGCGCGAAAAGCCCTTCATCTGAACCCTTTCCAGATCGGAAACACCTCATCGAAGATGAAGATACGCGCCAACTTACGATCACGCTAGTCACACACGTAACCCATAACAGTAACCGGGCTCCGAAGCTATACTTCGTCCTTGGCCTGGAACTGTATTCCTGGCCGGGCTCCAAATCTCCACACTTCCCACAGCTATCCACACTCTTTGCACAGTTTCTGCGCCTTGAATCAGTCCCTTCAGGGGCATAGCCTCAATCATTGGGTGCCTTCCCCAGGGCCGATGTCCGCCACTGGAGGGCCCGTTTGGGGTTCTCCACAGCTGAACTCCCAAAACTGAACACCCATGTTACCTATTTGCATCTAAAATACTAGATGTTGTGGTTACCGCTTGACACGCACTATTAACAGCGCTACCTTCGCCTCTGCAGCACTTTTCAAGCTGGCAAAAAGGTCTCACCGGATGATCCTGACAACGCACAAGCAACGATGTTCCGGTATCCAGCCAGTTCCGAGCAGCTCTTTCCCAGACTCGCTTTAGGGCTTTTCTCGCGGCGCATACGCGCTCGCATCTGGCTTTTTGCCGCCAGAAAACAGCAAGGATGCTCTTCCATGGGCATCAAAAATCTGTATCCATGATGGAGGAAGTACCATGGCCGAGGCCACCAAGAAGATCACCAGCTCCCCAGCCTCCGAGGCCGCGCAGGCGAAAACCGCAGCCCTCAAATTCAGCCGCGTCTTCTCTAAAGCCGGCGTCTCCCCCTACGACGAGATCCAGTGGGAACGCCGCACCGCGTCCATCACCGACGCGGCCGGCAAGACCATCTTCGAGCAGAAAGACGTCGAAGTGCCCATCGACTGGTCGATGACCGCGACCAACATCGTCGCCAGCAAGTACCTGCACGGCCAGCTCGGCACGCCCGAACGCGAAACCGGCGTGCGCCAGCTGATCGGGCGCGTGGCTGAGACCATCCGCGACTGGGGCCTGGCCAACGGCTACTTCTCCACGCCCGAAGACGCCGCCGTCTTCCACGACGAGCTCGCACACCTGCTCGTGACGCAGAAAGCCGCCTTCAACTCGCCCGTCTGGTTCAACGTAGGCTGCGACCGCCTCGAACCCAACTCCGACGCGCAGAACTGGCACTGGAATCAGCACACTTGCGCCGTCGAATTTTCCGTGACCGGCTACCGCAAGCCGCAGTGCTCGGCCTGCTTCATCAACGCCGTCGACGACTCGCTCGACTCCATCCTCACCCTTGCCAAGACTGAAGGCATGCTCTTCAAGTGGGGATCGGGCACCGGCACCAACCTGTCTCCGATCCGCGGATCTATGGAACTCCTGTCAGGCGGCGGCACCGCTTCCGGCCCGCTCAGCTTCATGCGCGGCTTCGACGCCTTCGCGGGAGTCATCAAGTCCGGCGGCAAGACCCGCCGCGCCGCAAAGATGGTCATCCTCAACGTCGACCATCCCGACATCCTCGACTTCGTCGAATGCAAGATGAAGGAAGAAGCCAAGGCCTGGGCGCTGATGCGCGAGGGCTACGACGGCTCCTCGGGCCCTGACTCCGAAGCCTACAGCTCCATCTTCTTCCAGAACGCCAACAACTCCGTCCGCGTCACCGATGAGTTCATGCGCGCCGTAGAAAAAGACGGCGAGTTCACCACCTACACCGTCAAGGACCACATCCCCGTCGAGACCCGCAAGGCGCGCGACATCATGCACAAGATCGCCGAAGCCACCTGGCAGTGCGGCGACCCCGGCATGCAGTACGACTCGACCATCAACCGCTGGCACACCTCAAAGAACACCGCGCGCATCAATGCCTCGAACCCCTGCTCCGAGTACATGTTCCTCGACAACTCGGCCTGCAACCTGTCGAGCTTCAACCTGCTCAAATTTGTAACGCCCGCAGGCACATTTGATATCGCCGCCTACCGTCACGCCATCGACGTCATGATCACTGCGATGGAAATCCTGGTCGATAACTCCGGCTACCCCACCGAATCCATCGCGCGCAATTCGCATGACTACCGTCCGCTTGGCCTCGGCTATGCCAACCTCGGCGCGCTGCTCATGGCCTTCGGTCTGCCCTATGACTCCGATGCCGGACGCGACTTCGCCGCCACCCTCACCGCCATCATGTGCGGCGAGGCCTATCTGCAGTCGTCGCGCATCGCTGAACGGTGCCCGGCGCTGGCCTCAGCCACGCCCCTCACGGCTACAGCCGAACATCAGGGCGGAGCCTGCCCCGGCTACTACATCAACCGCGAGCCGTTCCTCGACGTCATCCGCATGCACCGCGCCGAGGTAAACAAAATCGGGAAGTCGAAAAATAATAGTGTCATCCTGAGCGAAGCGCGTAGCGCTGAGTCGAAGGACCTGCGGTTAGAACCCTTCGTCGTGCCCCAACTCGACGCCCTCATCGAAGCCAGCAAAGACTGCTGGGACAAGGCTCTCGCCCACGGCGAGAAGCACGGCTACCGCAATTCGCAGGTCACCGTCCTCGCGCCCACCGGCACCATCGGCTTCATGATGGACTGCGACACCACCGGCATCGAGCCCGACCTCGCTCTCGTCAAGTACAAGAAGCTCGTCGGCGGCGGCATGATCAAGATCGTCAACAACACGGTCCCCGCCGCGCTCTTCAAGCTCGGCTATAACAATGCACAGGTCGACGCCATCGTCAGCTACATCGACGCCACCGGAACCATCGAAGGAGCGCCCGGCGTCAAGCCCGAACATCTCGCAGTCTTCGACTGCTCCTTCAAGCCGGCCAAGGGCACGCGCTCCATTCACTACATGGGCCACGTCAAAATGATGGCCGCCACGCAACCGTTCTTGTCAGGTGCCATCTCGAAGACCGTCAACCTGCCGCACGACTGCTCCGTCGACGAAGTGGCCGAGGCTTACCTCGAAAGCTGGCGCCAGGGCCTCAAGGCCGTTGCCATCTACCGCGACGGATCGAAGGGCGCGCAGCCGCTCAACGTCTCCGACGGCAACAAGGCGAAGGAAATCAGGCACGAAGCCTCGGCGACCGATCAATCTGCGGAACGCGTCTTAGCTGCGATCGCGTCAGGCAAGACCGCACCCGAAGCCGACCTCAAGACCCTCGAAGCCAAAGTCTCCGAGAAGATCGAAGTCACCGCCCGTCAGCTGCTCGACGCAACCAACGCCTTCACCGCCGCCCTCGCTACTCTTGCCACGAATGCCGCAGATGCCACGCGAAGCGATTCGCGGCCCGCGCAGGGCCCACCCAGAGCCGTTCGTCATCGCCTGCCCGAAGAGCGCGCCTCGCTGACCCACAAGTTCGGCATCGCCGGACACGAGGGCTACATCACCGTCGGCCTCTACCCCAACGGCGAGCCCGGCGAAATCTTCATCCGCATGGCCAAGGAAGGCTCGACCGTCTCCGGCCTTATGGACAGCTTCGCCACCGCCACCTCGCTCGCCCTGCAACACGGAGTGCCGCTCAAAGTCCTGTGCGAAAAGTTCGCGCACTCGCGCTTCGAGCCCTCCGGCTGGACCGGCAACGAGCACATCGGCTTCGCCAAATCCATCATGGATTACATCTTCCGCTGGCTCCAGTTGCGCTTCCTCTCCGGCCAGCAACTCTCGCTATTCGCCGGACTCGCGCCTGCCGCAAGCCCCGAAGCCGCACCCGGCCTAGTCACTCCCGCCGGTTCCACAAGAGATGTCATCCTGAGCGAGCAAAGCGAGTCGAGGGACCCGCGGTTCTCCCCCGAGCAGCACGCCTCCACGCGCGGAATGGGAGCAACCGCAGCCCCGCAAGGCGGAATCCTCTCCGACCTCGCTGCCAGCACCGAAAAGGGTGAACTGCATTTACAAGATAGAGGCATCTATCACGCCGCCGACGCCATGAAGGACCTCTACGACATGGGCGACGCCCCCAGCTGCCACACTTGCGGAGCCATCATGGTCCGCAACGGAAGCTGCTACCGCTGCATGTCCTGCGGTTCAACCAGCGGCTGTTCCTAGCCAGAAGGGCAATCGCGGCTTCGCGCCGCGACATAGAATACCAAAAGCCCGGTCCCGCGCTGGGCTTTTTCACTGCGATGTCATCCTGAGTGAAGCGTAGCAAAATCGAAGGGTCCGCAGCATAAGACAAACAAATGCCGCAAACCGTCTGCCTCAGATCATCACGATACACGTGTAAGATGGTTTACTAATTTGTCTATGCTATGAAAAAAAGACGGAAACCAAAAGCATCAACTTTACATCATGCAAATATCCTATCGAGAAGACTAGGCGCAGCGATCTTAGAAAGCCTTGTGACCTTCTTCTCATCCATATACACCCTTAGGCAATTTGTTGAAGAGGTAAATAACGGATTTATTCAGAACAAAACTCTATCGTCCAAAATGTCAGCCAAGGTAAATAAGGCCATAAAAACTAAGGGCACTTGTGATGACCGTGAAATCGAACCTGGGCCTGAAGAGACAAAAGTAGAGTTAACACTTGAAGAAGCGAAATTGTTAAATAGATTTCTCAATAAGGAAATCAGCGAGAGTGTTAGTTCACAAAACTTATTATCCGAGATGGCATTTATCTACTTGATCGCGCTGTTTGACGCAATCATGAGTGACATACTGATGTTGGTTTTCGTAAGACAGCCGAAGATATTGTCTTCGAGTAAACAACTCAAGTACGAAAAGATTATCCAATTGATAAACGACGACATTGATATTGTTGACTACATGGCGAAACGCGAATCGCATGAATTCGCTTACAAGTCGTTGGAAGAGCGAATAAGGTTTTATCAAGAAAAGTTCAACATTGACTTGGCGCAAAGCGGGGTTACAGCGATGGAGCTACTTAGGATAGCGACTGACAGAAATTTCCTCGTACACCACAATGGAAAGATCAATGATGCCTACTTGGAGATCTTGCCCGACACTAAATATAAAGTTGGACAGAGAGTGGTAATTACCACTAAAGAGTGGCTACGAGCCGTAGACCAAATTGGGGAAGTAGTATGCTTTTTCGGCATAGCAATGATCAAGAAATTCGATCCACAATTTGTGATTAATGAGGATGTCGTAAAAAAACTTATTCCTCAAGAAGAAGATTCCAGCATGATGTGGGAGTCAATAGGGCGTGGCACGCGGAAAAACAGTTTGATGGACATGGTTCGATCTCGATCAGGCGGGGTGGCCCATTCAAGCCCTCCTTCGGCTTGAGCGGGTGCAAATTTGACGTTGTGAATAGCAGTCAACACAGGCGATATGCTCACTATTGCCCATTCTCAGCATCTTAGGAAGGCATGAATTGTAGGGTTGGGTTTGATTTCCGATTTGAGAGTTGTCCGACGCTCTTCTTTTTAGATCGGTGATTACCCCTTCGCGAGCTGACAAAGTCGATTTTGAGAATGCACTCGTCCACTCTGGGAAGAGGCCATCTTTCCCGGAGACTGCTCAAAGGCTCTTCGCCATTCAGGATGAATGGGAGTCTTGCATCAATCATTCTCCTGGGGTACACTCTTCGCGGTCACTATCTCCCCCCCAAGATTCAAATTGACAACTGTGCTTGAGTGTTATCGTCTACAAAACCTCAAGACACACTAAGGACCTCCATGCCCCGGCGGAACGACTTTGTCTTCGTCTCAGTGGAAACTTGCGCGGAATCAGTTTCGTGTAACACGTTGGTAAAGCTGGTGTTTTCCAAACAGATCCATCGTATCTGTTTATCGCTTGTCTTCGCGGCTGCTTTCATCTTCGGCACAGGTACAGCCCAGTCACAAAGCATTTCGGCTGATTTTGGCAATCGAAGCGGGTCCACGCCCCTCGTGCCCAATGGAATATTCGCTGTTGAGGGAATAGGATCCGCGTTAGTCGACCCAGGCACAATCAACAGGGTGACGGGAGTCGGCCTCAACCAAACACGCGTTAGAGTCTTGATGCAGGAGGTTTATGCAACGACGACTCCGAACTTTGGTGTTCTTGATTCCGCAATGGAGCTAATGAAGTCTGCGGGGGTTCATCCAATAGCTGTCATCTATGGGACCCCACCCTCCCTTGGATCAACCTCTTGCTCTCCGCCCTCCAATATTGGGACTTGGGGGCAGATGGCAGCATCGATCGTGGCCCATCTAAATCAGAATTTCCCTGGCATGGTGGAGGACTACGAGATATGGAACGAGCCGGAACTGTCCACGTCTCTGTGCATTAGTGATGCCACTACTCGACTTAATACGTATCTCACAATTTTCTATGATGCTGCTGCAGCAATGCAGGCCCAGGCGAAGGCCGATGGTCGACCTATTCGCACAGGCGGTCCTACGATATCTCAGCTTTCTCTGGCGCCGACCTGGATTCCAGCGCTTCTCAATAATGCAAATACGGCGCCCTATGTCGGTTTCGTCAGTTTCCATCTCTATATCACGGGTCAATACGACATTAACAATGGGATGACTTGGTCCGACTTGTACTCAGTTACTCAGTCCAGTACGCGTGGATTGGCACATTACTATCAGGTGATCGAACCTTTGGTGCGGGCCGGTAAACAGCCATACCCCGCATCGACCCCGATTTACCTCACTGAATACAATGACAATTGGTGGCATGGAGTTGACTGCTGCCGCAACAACGCTACTTACGGATCGTTATGGAACACCCTGGCAATTACTGATTTTCTGAATACGGTATATAGCGGCGCCACGGCAGTTCCAACCTACCTCACCTACTATAGTTCACAGGGAAAAAACTTTTGCGTTATAGGTGAGTGGAACTCTAACATGGATTGCAATCCAGCGGCGTTGGAGCCATATCCTCAATTCTATGCATTTGCATTGTTTGCGTCGCCCGATTATCTGGACTTGCAAGCTGGCGGATATATGGCGGCTTCCGTTTCTCCCGCAAGTTCAACAAGCGGCCTCTCGGCGACTGCTTTCTACACGAGTACGGCGGACAATGTGGTCGTCATCAACCCCACCTCCACTAATTACAGTACTGTCACCGTGAATCTCACAAATCCGGGAATTACATCGCCGAACGGAGAGATATATCTTCTGGATGCCTCGCACGGAAAAATCTCCAATCAGGCTGCCACCATCTATGCGATATCGGGAGGCTACTCGGTAAAAGTTCAAGTACCTCCATACTCGACCGTTGCCGTTTCTGTGAAAAACAGCATGGCCGGAAGTGCCCCAAAGGCAGTACTGACCGTATCACCGCAAAGCGGAACGCATCCGTTAGCGGTTTACATGGATTCATCAGGCAGCCAGCGTGGAGGAAGCGCCATTATTGGCAGGACCATCGATTTTGGTGATCATCATTGGGTAAATGGGACGCCAACAATATGGCATAGCTACACTATTCCCGGAACTTACACTGTCCGCCTTACCCTCAGAGACCAGAACGGGCAACTCTCTACGGCAAGCAGCGATGTGACTGTCCACTAAAAGCAATGGCGGCATGTTATTTCGCATCGCTAAAACCTGCAAAATTGATTTTGAGTAAAAGAAGGTCTTACGATTGCCACGCAGAAATCAAAAGAAACGTCCGCTTGTGCGGGCGTTTTTCATTTCCACCAAATACCATCCGTTCCCCGAATCCGGCTGAAGGAGAGCCTCTACTGTTTACCGCTCACTTGCGCCACTTGATGGTGCCTTGACGGCTGAACCTGCACTTGCTCATTCTGATCCTTAGCTGAAGGCGTCAGCTTCCGCAGAATAAACTCCTGAATCAGGTTATCGGCCATGTTGGCGGCAACGTCGATCGCGAAGCCCTGGAATACCAGTCCTGGGCCACGGTTCGACTCCGGATAATAGAGTTCGGAGATGGCTCCCGAGGCCAGATATCCGCCGAGACTGGAATAGTTCGGCTGTTTGTGCCCATTGTCGCCCATGCAGACGAACGAACTGGAGATCGCATGCAGGGCGCGCGACTTCTTCGTGCCCGTGCCCTGGTAGAAGTAGCGCGGGTCCTGATGCAGGATCGAGGGCAGAATGGCCCCGCCGATAAAAACGTCCGTCAGGCCGTCCGCATAGTTGGCTCCGAAACGCTGGCCGTAGCCCTTCCAACCCTGCTGGTAATCCGGCGTATCGCCCGCCTGATCGAGGGCGGAAATGAAAGCGACGCCGAGGAGGGTAATGGGATCGATCGAGGTGCGAAGCGCGAGACGAAACTTCAGTTTCGCGGTGAGTGGCGCGGGGTTCTTGTCATACACAACATAAAAATTAGGGATGACTCCCAGGATGCGCTGCTTTTCTTCGACTTCAACCTGCTGCGTCGCAATCTGCTCGGAGTTTGGAACCACGGCCACTGTTGTGACTGCCACCGCAATCGCGAGCTTAACGTCCTTCAGTTCCAGATACTGTCCCGGCGTAAGGGTGATCTCGGGCGAGGTCCAGTTGGAGAAGCCTGTCTGGCTGACGGTGACGTGATATGGAACTGCCGCCTTGACGTTGGTGAACTGAAAGAAGCCGCTGTCGCTCGCCTGCACAGTCCGCTGGCCGCTTGAAGCGGGGCTTTCAAGAACAATAGTCGCCCCGGGAACAATGTCGTGCCGCACGTCCGTGACCGTGCCGATGATCGTACCAGTCTGCGGCTCGGGCGCCGGGATATCCTCGGCCGCCGCTATGCGTAGCACGAATGCACACATAAAAGCACAGATAACTAGTTTGATACGCATTGTCTATCTGACAACGCTTCGGGCCCCTTGGGTGCAAAAAAAGCTATTCATAAATCGCTGGGGGCCGCGCCGATCTGTCAAGCCCTTACGATGGTAAATTTTTCGCGCAAATAAAAGAAGATAGGAGACTTAAAGGTATTGGCATTTGGCATAATATTTCGCCAAACCTGCTTAACCTGGAAATAGGTGAATATATGACCGTGCATCAAGACGCTTCAGAACCTGAGAATGCGGGAATAGGACAGAAATGAGAGGATCACTCCGACCATCAGCACGACAACAGAGCTGAGGAACCAGCGAAGAGTCTTGTGGTATTCGCTTTCGTCGTCATCTTCAATCTGCAGGGATCGCCACAGCGTAACCATCTGCAACACGATCGACAGCGCCATAAGCAGCGCTGCGATCACTGCAGAAGCGCTCCATGCCCCCGGCAGCTCGAAATTCCAGAAGCGCATAAACAGCAGCGAGAACCCCAGCAGCACAGTGATTGCCGTAATGATTCCCTGGCGGTATCCAATGGGCAGGGGCGTGCGCTGGCGCTCCCGGCGCAATTCCTGAGGTTGTTCTTCAGGCATGGCTTCTCTCCCGGCTGATCGACGAAATCAATCTATACGATAGCGGCTGTCACCTTGCAATTCCGGAAAAGAAAAGCCCCGCACAAGGCGGGGCTTTGAGTTATAGGGTTGAATGCCAGTCTTATTCGGCAGCCATTTCTTCGGCTTCGCCTTCCTGGCGCATCATTTCCAGTTCGCGCTCGGCGGCTTCGTAGGCCTCGCTCACTTCCTGCTGGACTTTGGCTGCCGCTTCCTCCAGCTCCGGTGAGAGCGAGATGTTGCGGTAGTATTCCATGCCGGTTCCAGCCGGGATGAGCCGCCCGACGATGACGTTCTCCTTGAGGCCGCGCAGGTTGTCGACGGCGCCGTTGATGGATGCCTCGGTCAGCACGCGTGTGGTCTCCTGGAAGCTGGCCGCCGAAATGAAGCTTTCGGTGGACAGCGACGCCTTGGTGATGCCAAGCAGCAGCGGACGGCCTGTGGCCGGACGTCCACCATTCGAGATGGCGCGCTCGTTCTCGACGCGGAATCGGAACTTATCAATCTGTTGTTCGAGCAGGAAGTTAGTGTCGCCAACTTCTTCGACCTTTACCCAGCGCAGCATCTGGCGGACGATGGTCTCGATGTGCTTATCCGAGATGGCCACGCCCTGGAGACGGTAGACTTCCTGGATTTCGTTCACCAGGTAAGCCTGCAGTTCCTTCTCGCCGAGCACGGCGAGAATGTCGTGCGGGTTGAGCGGTCCATCCATCAGCGGCTCGCCGGCGCGCAGGCGTTCACCTTCCTGCACGTTGACGTGGACGCCACGAGGCACCGAGTATTCCTTCTCCTCGCCATTGTCAGCGGTAACGTAGATCTTGCGCTGTCCCTTGCTGACTTCGCCGAACTTCACTACGCCGTCAATTTCAGAGATGATGGCGGTTTCGCGCGGCTTGCGGGCTTCGAAGAGCTCGACAACACGAGGCAGACCGCCGGTGATGTCCTTAGTGCGCGTGGTTTCGCGCGGAATCTTGGCAAGGACATCGCCGGGGAAGACTTCGTCACCATCCTGGATCATGAGGTGGGCACGCGAAGGCATCAGGTAACGCTTGTTGCCCTTGCCGCCCTTGATCAGGATGGCCGGCTGTCGCTTCTCATCCGGCGAGTCGCCGACCACGAGACGCGAGAGACCCGTGACTTCATCGACTTCTTCATGCAGGGTAATGCCTTCCTGCAAGTCTTTGAACTGAACCGTCCCGCCGATTTCCGTGAGGATGGCGAAGGTGTACGGATCCCACTCAACCATCGACTGGCCAAGCTCGATCTTCTGACCTTCTTCCACCTTCAGCTTCGCGCCGTAGACAACCTGGTAGCGCTCCTTCTCGCGGCCACGATCATCGACAACCGCAATTGATCCCGACCGGTTCATGGCAACCAGGTCGCCACCCTTCGAGCGGACAGTGACCATGTTGATGAAGCGGATCGTGCCGGCATTCTTAGCATCGAGCTTCGACTGCTCCGAGACGCGCGATGCCGTACCGCCGATGTGGAAGGTACGCATCGTGAGCTGCGTTCCCGGCTCGCCGATCGACTGCGCCGCGATGACGCCAACAGCTTCACCAAGTTCCACCATCTTGCCCGAGCCGAGATTGCGGCCATAGCAGTGGATGCAGACGCCACGCTTGGATTCGCAGGTGAGCACGGAACGAATCTTGACGCGCTCGATGCCGGCTGCCTGAATCTGCGAAGCGAGGTCTTCGGTGATTTCCTGGTTCACGTCAACGATGACGTTGCCTTCGTAGTCCTTAATCTTTTCGAGGGACACGCGGCCGATGATGCGGTCACGCAGCGGCTCGATAATCTCGCCCGACTCGACGATCGGAGTCACATAGATGCCTTCGACCGTTCCGCAATCACGTTCGCTGACAATGACGTCCTGCGCCACGTCTACCAGACGGCGGGTCAGGTAGCCGGAGTCAGCGGTCTTAAGAGCGGTGTCAGCCAGACCTTTACGCGCGCCATGCGTCGAGATGAAGTATTCGAGCACGGTCAGGCCCTCACGGAAGTTCGCCGTGATGGGAGTCTCGATGATTTCGCCCGACGGCTTGGCCATAAGGCCGCGCATGCCGGAGAGCTGACGAATCTGCTGCTTCGATCCACGAGCGCCGGAATCGGCCATGATGTAAATTGGGTTCATGGCCCCTTCCTTGTCGGCGTTCTTCATGTTGTTGAACATTTCGTCGGCAACCTTTTCCGTCACGGACGACCACAGCTGAATGACCTTGTTGTTGCGCTCGCCGTTGGTGATCGCGCCGTCGAGGTACTGCTGCTGCACGGCGAAACGCTGCTTTTCCGCATCGCGCACAACACCATACTTCGTCTCCGGAATGACCATGTCATCCAGGCCGACGGAGAGGCCGGAGCGCGTCGCAAACTGGAAGCCCAGTTCCTTGATGCGGTCGAGCATCTTGACCGTGGTCTCAAGGCCGAGGTTCAGGTAACAGTAATTGACCAGCTGGCCGATGCCCTTCTTCTTGAGAAGGCCATTGACATACGGCATACCTTCAGGAAGTGCGTCGTTCAGGATGGCGCGTCCGACGGTGGTTGAGATGTATTGCTTGTCGTACTCGACCGGCTCGGTGTGCGTCAGGTCCTGATCGTCATACGCGGTGGTCATGTCGAGGACAGACCCGGTGTAGCGCAGGCGGATCGGCGTGAGCGTCTCGATTTCCTTGGCCTCAAGGGCCATCAGCACTTCTTCGGTGTTCGCGAAGACGCGGCCTTCACCCTTGGCACCCTTCTTGGCCTTGGTCAGGTAGTAGAGACCGAGCACCATGTCCTGCGTAGGAACGGTAATCGGCTGGCCTGACGCCGGCGACAGGATGTTGTGCGAAGCGAGCATGAGCACGCTGGCTTCCACCTGCGCTTCCGGCGACAAAGGAATGTGTACGGCCATCTGGTCACCATCGAAGTCCGCGTTGAAAGCGGTGCAGACGAGCGGGTGAATCTTAATGGCTTTGCCTTCCACCAGCACCGGCTCAAACGCCTGAATGCCGAGGCGGTGCAGGGTTGGGGCGCGGTTCAGCAGCACCGGATGGTCCTTGATGACTTCTTCAAGGATGTCCCACACAATCGGCTCCTGCAGCTCGACCATCTCTTTTGCCTGCTTGATGGTCGTGCAGTGGCCCGTCTGCTCGAGGCGGTGATAGATGAAGGGCTTGAAAAGTTCAAGCGCCATTTTCTTCGGCAGTCCGCACTGGTGTAGCTTGAGTTCCGGACCGACCACGATGACCGAACGGCCGGAGTAGTCAACGCGCTTGCCCAGCAGGTTCTGGCGGAAGCGTCCCTGCTTGCCCTTGAGCGTGTCAGAGAGCGACTTCAGCGGGCGGTTGTTCGCGCCACGCAGCACGCGGCCACGGCGGCCGTTATCGAAGAGCGCGTCCACAGCTTCCTGCAACATGCGCTTTTCGTTGCGCACAATCACCTCAGGCGCATGGAGGTCCATGAGCTTCTTGAGACGGTTGTTGCGGTTGATAACGCGGCGATAGAGATCGTTCAGGTCAGAGGTCGCAAAGCGGCCGCCATCCAGTGGCACAAGAGGACGCAACTCCGGAGGAATGACTGGGAGCACGTCGAGAATCATCCACTGCGGTTTGTTGCCCGACTTGCGGAATGCCTCGACCACCTTGAGGCGCTTGGAATATTTGAGGCGCTTCTGCAGCGAGGTTTCGGCCTTCATGCGATCGCGCAGCTCGATGGCCAGCTCGTCCACGTTGACGCGCTTGAGCAGTTCCTTGATCGCCTCGGCGCCCATCATGCCCTTAAAGCCGCCGGGACGATACTGCTGGTCAAGCTCGCGGAAGCGGTTCTCGTCCTTGATGATCTCGCGCTCGCGCGTGGGCGAGTCGCCCGGATCGACGACAACGTAGCTCTCGAAATAGAGCACGCTTTCGAGATCGCGCAGAGAGATGTCGAGCAGGTGGCCGATACGCGACGGCAGGCCCTTGAAGAACCAGACATGCGAGCAGGGCGAGGCCAACTCGATGTGTCCGAGGCGCTCGCGGCGTACTTTCGACAGAGTGACTTCAACGCCGCACTTGTCGCAGATGACGCCGCGGTGCTTCATGCGCTTGTACTTGCCGCAGAGGCACTCCCAGTCGGTGACGGGGCCAAAGATGCGGGCGCAGAACAAGCCATCGCGTTCCGGCTTAAAGGTGCGGTAGTTGATGGTTTCCGGCTTGGTGACTTCGCCATGCGACCAGCTGCGAATCTTCTCGGGCGAAGCGAGCGAGATGCGGATAGCATCGAAATCCGTGATCGGGCTGGTTAATTCAAACGGGCTGGAACGGTACAAGGTGACCCTCCTTGCAACTAGCTGCTAGCCCTTAGCTATTAGCTTCTAGCTGCGTTTTACTTCTGTTCACTTCTACGCAACGCTTAATCGCGCTGCTAAAACTTTGACCATTGCCCCGGCTGCTAACCTCTGCTCGAAAGAGCTAAAGGCTAACAGCTAGAGGTAGTAGCTAATCCGCTGCTGCAAATGTAGGCAGCGGCTGCTTCTTCGCGTCAGCGCCTATCTGCTTGATCAGTTCCACGTCAAGGCAGAGCGCCTGCAGCTCGCGGATCAACACATTGAACGATTCCGGCACGCCCGGCTCAATCGCCGCCTCGCCCTTGACGATGGCCTCGTAAATCTTGGTGCGGCCATAAACGTCGTCGGACTTGGCGGTGAGCAGTTCCTGAAGAATGTAGGCTGCGCCGTATGCTTCCAGCGCCCACACTTCCATTTCTCCAAAGCGCTGGCCGCCGAACTGCGCCTTGCCACCCAGCGGCTGCTGCGTGATGAGCGAATACGGCCCGATGGAGCGCGCGTGGATCTTGTCGTCCACCAGGTGCGAGAGCTTGAGCATGTAGATGTAGCCCACCGTTGCTGGCTGTTCGAACTGTTCGCCGGTCATACCGTCATACAGGTCCGTCTTGCCCGAGCTCGGAAGGCCCGCGGCGGCAAGTAGCGCCTTGATCTCCGTCTCCTTGGCGCCGTCAAAAACCGCGGTGCCGAACCAGATGCCCTTCTGCATGCCCAGGCCAATCCGCTTCACCTGCTCGTCATCAAGCTCAAGCAGTTGGCGCAGAGCGGCAGTGCCCGCGAACTTCTCTTTGAAGACTTCGCGAATCGCATTGGCTTCCTGGTGCTGCTTCACGATTTCGGCAACCTGTTCGCCGAGTTCGTGCGCTGCCCAGCCAAGATGCGTTTCGAGAATCTGACCGACGTTCATACGCGAAGGCACGCCGAGTGGGTTGAGAACAATCTCGACCGGCTTGCCATCAGGCAGATACGGCATGTCTTCCTCGGGAAGAATGCGCGCGATAACGCCCTTGTTGCCGTGACGTCCGGCCATCTTGTCGCCGACCGAGAGCTTGCGCTTCATGGCGATGTAGACCTTCACCAGCTTAATGACGCCCGGAGCAAGTTCGTCGCCCTTCTGCAGCTTGCTGATCTTCTCGTTCGTGATCTTGCGCAGAACATCGATCTGGCGCGAGGTCATCTCCTCGATCTCGTCAATCTGCTCATTCACGCGCGGGTCCTTGTCGTTATAGCGGATGCGCTTAAGGTTCTTGGTCGAGATCAGCTCGATGGTGTCGCGGTCGAGAATGGCTCCCTTCACCAGCAGGCGCTTGTTGGTGCGCTCGTCGTGCAGGTCGGCCAGCACTTCCTTGCCGCCGAGGATGCCCTCGAGACGCTTCAGGCGCTCGTCGGTAAGAATACGAATCTCATCGGCGAGGTTCTTTTCGAGCTTCGCCACCTGGTCGGCTTCGATCAGCTTGGCGCGCTCGTCCTTCTCCTGGCCCTTGCGGGAGAAGATGCGGACGTCAACGACCGTTCCTTCAATTCCCGGAGGGCAGGTGAGCGAAGCATCACGAACATCGCCGGCCTTCTCACCGAAGATGGCGCGGAGCAGCTTCTCTTCAGGAGTGAGCTGCGTCTCGCCCTTCGGCGTGACCTTGCCGACGAGGATGTCGTTGTGGCCAATCTTGGCGCCGATGCGGATGATGCCCGACTCGTCGAGATCACGCAGAGCATGCTCCGAGACGTTCGGAATATCGCGCGTGATTTCTTCCGGTCCGAGCTTGGTGTCGCGAGCGACCACGTTCAGCTCTTCGATGTGGATCGACGTATAGCGATCGTCCGCAACGACCTTCTCCGAGATCAGGATCGAGTCTTCGAAGTTGTAGCCGTTCCACGGCATGAACGCGACCAGCATGTTCTGGCCAAGCGCGAGTTCGCCGAGGTCAGTCGATGCGCCATCCGCCAGCACGTCGCCACGCGCAACCTTGTCGCCGACCTTGGCGATCGGACGCTGGTTGATGTTCGTGTTCTGGTTCGAACGCGTGTACTTGATCAGGTTGTAGATGTCCACGCCGACGTCGCCAGCGACGGCTTCGTCGTCGTTCACGCGGATCACCATACGGCCTGCGTCGACGTAATCGACCACACCGCCGCGGAACGCCTGAACCGTCGTACCCGAGTCGACCGCCACCGTACGTTCGATGCCCGTACCGACCACCGCCTTCTCAGGACGCAGACACGGCACCGCCTGGCGCTGCATGTTCGAGCCCATCAACGCGCGGTTCGCGTCGTCGTGCTCGAGGAACGGAATCAGCGAGGCTGCAACCGACACGATCTGCGACGGCGCCACGTCCATGTACTGGATGCGGTCCGGCGTGACCATCAGCGTTTCGCCCGCTTCACGCGACGACACCAGTTCGTCAGTCAGCGTGCCGTCGTCAGCCACTGCCGCGTTCGCCTGAGCGATCACGTAACGGCCTTCTTCGATCGCCGACAGGTAATCGATCTGATCGGTCACCTTGCCGTCCGCCACCTTGCGATACGGCGTTTCGAGGAAGCCGTATTCGTTCAGGTGCGCGTACAGAGCGAGCGAGTTGATCAGACCGATGTTCGGACCTTCCGGCGTTTCGATCGGGCACACGCGGCCGTAGTGGGTCGGATGCACGTCGCGGACTTCGAAGCCTGCGCGCTCGCGCGTCAGACCGCCCGGGCCCAGTGCGGAAACACGGCGCTTGTGCGTGATTTCCGACAGCGGGTTGGTTTGGTCCATGAACTGCGACAGCTGCGACGA
>NZ_DASQIX010000016.1:0-88526 GCF_035631355.1 Alloacidobacterium sp. | reverse complement strand
GCGTCGCGGATTCGAGCCTATTGAAGAAGACACATCGGCCATGCCGCAATATGCCAGTTTGATCTTTTACAGTCTGGCCGCGCGCTATGCCGAGGTGTTGCAAAATGCCGCCGAGCTTTCCGGAAAAAAGCTGAAGCGGCTGTCGATTGTCGGTGGAGGCAGCCTGAACCAGTTTCTGAACCGACTGACATCTGAAGCTACCGGACTGGAACTCATCTGCGGAGTAGCGGAAAGCTCGACCATCGGTAACTTTGCAGTGCAGTTGGCAGCACTGGAAGGCGCGCGTCAATCTCGTGAGCGGATCGCATACTGGGCGGGCGTGCTGACCGAGATGCGGGAATGCTGATGGCCCAGTCAAAAGCACTGTCGTTAATAAAAACTATGTTTAATTAGTAATTCTTTATTGCCGTGAAAATCTTTTATTGCGTTTCCCAATCTTTTGGCCTACGCTTATGCCTAACTTTTGCGGTAGACCCCGAAGCGAAAACGTAAATTCTTATACTGTTCAGCGTTTTCATGGATGAAGTTGTATAGTCAGCTGTACAGGAATACTTCATCGTCCAACTTTGAGGCCTTTAAAAATATGACGTTCTGCGTCTCCACTATTGCCGGGTACGCGGCAACGTCGCCCGCGGAAGCTGTTGAGTCAAAGCTTAGGAGGCGAGTATGAGAAGAGTCGTCTTATGGTGCTTCGCTCTGGGGATGCTGCTGGGATATTCGGGCATCCATCAGTATGCGTGGGGCCAGCAGATTACAGCTGCAATTACAGGCACAGTAGTAGACGCGGCAGGTGCGGTTCTTAGCGGCGCAACTGTCACGGCCACAGACGCAGATCGTGGCACGGTCTACGTAACTAAAACAAATGACAGTGGCATATTCAATTTTACTCAGGTTCCGATAGGGACTTATGATGTGAAAATCGAAGCGTCCGGTTTTGAAACAACTGTCCGGTCGCACGTCACCTTGGTTCTCAACCAGACAGCGCGCCTTGATTTCAAGATGCAAGTTGGCGCAGTAACTAATACTGTCCAGGTCACATCCGAAGCTCCGCAACTGCAGTCCGATACGACGCAGGTCAGCACCCTCATTAATTCGCGAGCCGTCACGGATATTCCGTTGGCGACACGCAACTATGTAGAGCTAACATTGCTGGCTCCCGGCAGCATTCATCCTGACAATTCAACCTTTAACAATGGTGACAACACAGCTAGTGGTGGTCGTCCATATATCAATGGAAACCGCGAACAATCCAATAACTTCATCCTGGACGGGATGGACAATAACCAGACCTCCGACAACCTGCTGGCTGTCACTCCGGCTCCGGACGCCATCCAGGAATTCAACCTGATCACTTCGAATGCTCCAGCTGAGTTTGGCAATTTCCAGGGCGGAATTGTCAATGCCTCAATCAAGTCGGGCACTAACAGCTTCCACGGCGACGTTTGGGAATTCTTCCGTAACGATGTCCTGAACGCCAACCAATGGGAAAACAAATTCCTTGGTCCAGGCAATGAACTTAAGAGGGCGGCACTGCGCTGGAACATGTATGGTGGCACCATTGGCGGCCCAATCATAAAGGACAAACTGTTCTTCTTTGCCGATTATCAGGGGCAGCGATTCGATCACCCGGCGAGCAGCAACTTCATCACCGTTTTCACTAATGCCGAACGCAATGGTGATTTCAGCGCACTGCTGCCGGGCATACAACTGAAGGACCCAATCACAGGTGCGCCTTATACGAACAATCAGATTCCTACGTCACAGGAAAATATCGTGGCGCAAAATCTTTTTGCCTCCAAATATTATCCGCAGCCAATTAACGGCAACTCCATCAACAACGCCGTCAATACCGTCACACAGGCATACAACGACGATCAAGGTGACGTTAAAGTCGACTACAACATAACGGAGAAGGATCGTTTTAGCGGCCGCTACTCGCAGGCATATCAGAATGATCCTGGAAGTAATTCACTGCTGATTCTTGGCAATGGCTTCGCGCAGGCTCCGATTCACAACGTTGTGGGCACATGGACCCATACCTTCAGCCCCAGCATCTTGAACGAAGCCCGCTTCGGGACAAGCTGGATCACCCTCTTTAACGGAGCCGCCTTTGATCCCAGCATTGGCGACCTCGGAACATCACTCGGAATCGCCAATGCCAACAGCGCTGGTCCCGGCCTGTTACTGCTGGGATTTAACGGTGGCACAGCACCTTCTCCCGGAGGGGGCGGCACACTTACCAATGTTGGCAGCAACGTAGTGCAACAGGATTTCGCTGATACAGTGATTCAGTTTAACGATGGATTGGTGATCACCCATGGCAAACATGTCTTTAAGACAGGCTTCCAGATGTGGCGTTATCGGGTGAACACTTTCTATACCGGCAACAGCGGAGCCTATGGCTCTATCTTATTCAGCGGTCAGTTCTCTGGTGATGCGGGAGCCGACTTCTTCCTGGGTTATCCGGAAGCGACCGGCAAGGGCGTCAGCAGCGGCGGTTCATGGCACCAGTTCTCATGGACCTATGCGGGCTACTTCCAAGACGATTGGCGGCTGACTCCATCGCTGACTTTGAACCTTGGACTACGCTATGAAGCACATACGCCCTGGGTTGAACTCAACAACCTGCAGGACAACATGAACCTTGAAACCGGCGAAGTGGAATATGCCGGAAAGAATGGCAACAGCCGCGCTCTCTACAACTCGGTGTACGGACAAAATGCATTTCAACCCCGCTTCGGCTTTGCCTGGTCGCCGGAAGCTCTACACGGCAAGGCGGTCGTTCGCGGTGCGTACACCATCTCCTCCTATCTCGAGGGTACAGGCACAAACCTGCGCCTTCCACGAAATCCTCCATTCACGCCGGCTGAAGTTACTGCGACGTACAAAACCCCCAGCTATATGACTCAGCAGGGGCCAGGTGGAGCCTCCCCGACAGACCCATTTGCAGGAGCTGTTATGTATGTGTGGGACAAGACTGTTCAACCCGCACAGGATCAGCAATGGAACTTCACGGTGCAGGACGCGATCACACCGTCAACAACCATCCAGGCTGGTTATGTAGGCCAACATGGAACCCACTTGATGGTTCCGACTCCATTTGCCCAGGAACAGCTGGTCAACGGACAACCGGAGCCGGGGGTGTACTTCCAAGGTCCCAATTCCATACTCTCTGACATCTCAACTGTGTCAGGAACGGCTTCGACCGGCTACATGAACTACAACGCTCTGCAAACCGTATTGCAGCAGCGACTTTCGAACGGTCTTGAAGGTCAGGTGGCTTACACCTGGTCGCACTGTTTGACCAACAACAGCGGATACTACGGCACGTGGGGATCGGCCACACAGGCTACTCCGGCGTCGCCGTACTACCAGAACCTGTATAACCCCGGCGCCGATTACGCCAGTTGCTATTACGACTCCAAGAGCAATCTGTCAACCTATGCTACTTACGAGCTGCCTTTTGGTAGAGGTAAGAAGTTTGGTGCTGATGCGAATAGGGTTGTTAATGGAGTGATAGGTGGTTGGCAAGCTTCGACCATCATTTCCATCCACGGTGGTTTTCCGCTGGCCGTCTATGATGATTACGATGCGTCAGGCACCGGTGGCCGCGGTCCTCGTCCAAACTGCGGACAACAGCAGATATTCGGACGGCAAAAGAGCTTCGGATCCTCAGGTGCTTTCCAAGGCTACCAGTGGATGAGTCCTTCAGGATATTCGGAGCCTGTTCCTGGAACATTCGGTAATTGCCCGGCCCAGGGACCTGTCAGGGGACCTGGTTACACCGACACTGATCTCGGACTGTCGAAAAACATCCACTTTAGCGAGAGGATGTACATGCAATTCCGCACTGATTTCCTGAACGCATTTAACAATGTGCAACTGGGGCACCCGAATACCAGTTTTGCGCCAAATCCCGGAACCTTTGGGTTGATCAACACCTCGCAACCCGCAAGAAACATCCAATTTGCGCTGAAGTTCTACTATTAGGCGCGACTGATACACTCAGGGGCAGACACTCATCTGTCTGCCCCTTAATTTTTGTTATGCGTAGATTCCCCGAGCCAACCTTCCTAATATTCATGACATTCGCGGTTAGCCTTTCATCCGCTGCTCAGACATCAAATAAAATGACCGCTGTAAGCGCAAACACGACAGCCGAACATGCCGCATCGCTTGCTGAGAGCGGGCGTTGTTCCGAAGCCTTGCCCCTGCTGGCGAGGACAGCGTCACATATTAGCGACAAAGAATTGCAAAAGAGGTCCGGACTCGACGGCGTTCGCTGTGCGACATTGCTGCACGAGTCTGGGTTTCTGCTTGATTTCCTACGAATGCTGAATCAGCAGTTTCCGCACGATCCTGAAGTTCTGTATATATCCGTGCACGCTTATTCTGATCTTTCTACGCGCGCCGCGCAGGAACTGGCCCATACCGCGCCGACTTCGATACCTTCTCTCGAAATGGACGCGGAAGCGAATGAAGTGCAGGGTAAGTGGGACCAGGCAGAGAAAGACTATCGCAAGATTCTCGAAGAAAATCCACGCTATCCAGGAATTCACTTTCGATTGGCGCGCTTGCTGCTCTCCAAGCCGAACCCTCCTGCTGATTTCCAGGAACAGGCGAAGAAGGAGCTCCTGCAGGAACTGGACATCGATCCGGCGAATGCAGGCGCGCAGTATGTTCTGGGAGAGCTGGCGCGTCAGGCGAACGACTTCACAGAGGCTGCCGAACGCTTCACCAAGGCTACGCAGCTTGATCCGGGCTTTGCTGATGCTTATATGGGGCTAGGCATGTCTTTGCTGGCCCAAAAGAAATATGCCGATGCAATTAGTCCGCTGGAGAAGGCAGTCAAGCTACAGCCCGGCAATCCGGCGGGGCATTACAGTCTTGCCACCGCCTATGCGCGCACTGGACGCAAGGAAGATGCAGAGCGCGAGCTGGCCCTGCAGCAGAAGACCAGTCAGGGGAGCGCGAATCCGCAGTGAGCTTTTCGGCAACAGAACTCTCGCGCAGGCGCTTTCTTTGGACGATTGTCGGTGCTGCTGGATTTGCTAAATTTGGCTGCTTTACTGAATCGGCATTTGCAGCTCAAGCGTACCCGTTTGAAGGAGTGCCCGCATCGGCAAGCCATATTGCTTGGGTCCATACCGCGGGAAAATCCGCGGAGAAATATCTGCCGGAAACAACCGGTGCTGGCTGTGCGTTTCTCGATTACAACAATGATGGATGGATGGACATCTATCTCGTCAACAGCGGCAAGTGCGACTTCTATAATCCCAATCCGCCGCTTCGCAATGCGCTTTATCGCAACAATCGGGACGGGACTTTCACCGACGTAACGGAGAAAGCCGGCGTGGCTGGTGGAGGGTATGGCCAAGGCGTCGCGGTTGGCGACTACGACGGAGATGGCTTCCCTGATATCTACGTCACGCAGTATGGACGCAGCATTCTGTATCACAACAATGGCGACGGCACCTTCTCCGATATAACGGAAAAAGCTGGTATCGCCGCTCCCGGGTGGGCGTCAAGCGCGGTATGGTTTGACTACGACAACGATGGGCGACTCGACCTGTTCGTCTGCCAGTTTGTCGACTTCAGTAAATCGAAGAACCTTCCCTGCGTGACCTACAACAACAAGCCGGGTTATTGCGTTCCGCGACTTTACAAGCCAATGCCAAGCTGGCTCTTTCATAACAATGGAGACGGTACATTTACCGACGTCAGCTTGTCGTCGGGTATTGCGAAGCATCTGGGGAAAGCCTGGGGTGCGGTTGCGGCTGACCTGAATAAAGACGGCAGGATGGACCTCTTTGTCGCCAACGATACGACCGCGAACTTCCTCTTCATGAATCGCGGCAACGGCAAATTTGAGGAGATTGCCGCCCTCGCGGGTGTGGGTTTCAGCGAGACGGGCCGTCCTCGTTCGGGAATGGGTGTGGATGCCGCAGACTTCAACCAGGACGGATGGATGGACCTCTTCGTGGCCAACATTGACCATGAAAAGTTTTCGCTTTACCAGAATAACCACGACGAGACGTTCGACGACCAGGCTAACGTCACTGATATCGGTTCGGCAACACGTCTGATGAGCGGCTGGGGATTAAAGTTCTTTGACTATGACAACGATGGTGATCTCGATCTCTTTCTTGCGAACGGTAATCCCGATGACATGATCGAGACCATCGAAAAAGACGTAACTTACCGCGAGCCGATGCTCCTTTTTCACGGCGATGGGAAAACATTTCATAACGTGAGCGCGGAAAGTGGCCCGATCTTCGCGCGGCCGCTTTCTGCAAGAGGTCTCACCATTGGCGATTTCGACAACGACGGCGCGGTGGACGTTCTTGTCTCAGTAAATGACGCAGCGCCGTTGCTGCTTCGTAATACCGCCGCGCAGGGCAACCACTGGCTGGGTATCAAGCTGGTAGGGAAGAAGGCAAATCGCGATGCGGTTGGCGCGCGTGTGACATATCAGGCCGGAGATTTGAAGCGCAGCCGGACGAAGGTTGGCGGCGGAAGCTTCCTCTCATCGCACGACCCGCGCCTGGTGCTCGGTCTCGGCAAGCGGACGAAGATTGACTGGCTGGAAGTGAAATGGCCGGATCCAAGCGACGCAACCGAGCGATTCACCAATCTGCCAGTCGATAAATACATCACCATCATCGAAGGCGAGGGCATAAAGTCCTGAGCGATGGCTTAGGACTGTGCTTTCGGAGGCCAAGAAATCTGGCCGTTGCGATGGTAGGCAAGGTTGGCAATCTGGCCGGCGCGCGCCGCAGCTATGCCGGTTTCAACCGGAGCGTTCGGCTCCTTGCGCGAGCGGACACACTCGAAGAAATTCTGCATATGCGAAATAGTTCCATCGCGGAAGCTCTCCGACTTGAGTACAGGATTCTGCTTCTTCTGCACGCCTTCGCGATATACGGCGAATCCGCTTCGATCGATCTTCAGCGTTGCCTCCGTCCCGCGAAATTCAAGACCGCCGTCATCAATGGACGAGGCCATCATGCCCTCATAGACAACGTCGAACCCTGGGTAGCGAAAAGCCGCCTGTACAGTATCTGGGCAGTCCCATTGTTCAAAGATGTATTTATTGCCTAGCATAAATGCTTCATGCGGCTGGTCGGCCTTCATGGCCCATTGCGCTACGTCGATCCAATGCGTGAACAGATCAGTCATGGCGCCACCGCCAAAGTTCCAGAACCAGCGCCAGCGGTAGAACTTTTCTTCGCTGAAAGGCTGATCTGGAGCGGAGCCAAGCCAGAGCTTCCAATCGAGCGCCTGCGTGTCCACCGGCTTTGACTTTCCTCCGCGCAAATAATTCTGCCACCAATAAGTCCGCACCTGCGGTACGCGGCCGAGACTGCCTCCTTGAATCAGATCAACGGCGTCCCGAAAGTGGGCCCAACTGCGTTGCTGCATGCCGCATTGCAGAACCTGCTTGCTGGAGCGAACTGCGCGCGTGAGGGTCGCGCCTTCTTCAATGGTGTGTGTCACCGGTTTTTCCAGATAGACATCTTTGCCTGCGGAGAGCGCGTCCACTGCCATGCGAACATGCCAATGATCAGGCGATGCGATGATGACGGCGTCAATGTCTTTGTCCAGCACCTCGTGATAATCAAGATGGGTGGTGGCAATGCCGTTTGATCGATCCTTGACCGCATCGCGCCGTGGCGCGTACACATCGCTGACGGCCACAATCTGGCAGGGCCCGACTTGATCGGCACAATCGAGCAGCGATTCCATGCGTCCCCCCGCCCCTATCACTCCAATGCGAATGGTATCGTTAGCGCCAAGAACTTTGGTGGAAGCAAGTGCCGTGAGACTACCTGCAACGAGAAAACTGCGACGAGTGGTCTGAAGTGACATTGGTGTGTCGTGCCCCTTTTTATTTCCCGTCAATCTTATATCAACGGTTGTTGTAATCAGGTGCAATGAAGGCTGGATGGGAAATATCGAGATTACTTATAGTGCAGGGAGCACACGCACCGCTGACATACGGGATTTTGCGAAACGTCCAGCGTGCTTCGGAAAGTTTGTGCGGTTTCATTGTTCAGGGCTTCTTCAAGATTTGCTGTCTTGATGCTGCCAATCTTTGGATGAAAGAAGCAGGGGCGCACGGTTCCGTCAACTTCGACTACAGCAGAGACCCACGGCGCATTGCACCGCGGCGCTTCTGCCGGAATCTGTCCCAAGTATGCCCAAAAATGTCTTGAAATACGACGAAGCTTCTCTTCTGGTTCGACAATATATTTTGAACGGATATCGGCGCCGAACTTGCGAAGAAGCAGATCGATCTCCATATCAAGAGCATCGACCTCATCCATCGAGAGCGCAATCTCGCTCTGGCGTTCTCCCGGCCAGACGAGTTCCCGGTTGAAGGCTTGCGAAGTTACGTCGGCGGCAAGAAAAGAAATTGAGTCAAGGCCAAGAGAGTGAGCCGCCTGTACCGTTTGCCTTAGCAGCGTATGATTTGCTTTCTGCACCGTAGTGCGCCCGTGAATAGGCATTTTCGGATTCAATCGCCGCACTGCGAGGATGCCTTCTCGCATCAGTTGGAAAGCTCCTCGCACGCGACGGACACGATCATGGATTTCTTCAGGCCCATCGAGTGAGACGATGATCTCATCCACCGATGAAGCCACAAGGTCTGCGCGTTTCCTAAGCAGCAGTCCGGTGGAAAGCAGCGTAATTGTGACGCCGCATTCTTTAAGAAAGGAACAAATCGCGCCAAGATTGCTGTGCATTAAAGGTTCGCCGCCCGTCAGCACGATCTGGCGTACACCCAGATTGATGATCGAATCTCGATGATGTGTAAGACTCTTGACATTCAGTTCGCCGTTGCTATCACGTTTCCAGATATCGCACATCAGGCAACGGCAGTTGCATCGCTCGTGAACGTTCAGAATCAGAATAGGTAATTTCGTGATCTGATTGGAATAGTCAGTATTCCGAGAGGAGTTCAGTTTTTCGCTTACAGCTATGGCCGGCATAGTAAACGCCCTCCTAGACGAACCTGGCTTTTACCAAGAACATCCTCAGCTTCGCGAAGCAGGTTGTCTATCGGTGCTCGGAGCCAGCGAACGCTTCCATCAATGGATAGTGGCTCTAATCCTTCTCTATCGTCTTGTGACAGTTTCTCGAAAATTGGCTCTGAAGCAAGTTGCACACGGCCTTCCAGCAAAACAAGTTCGATATCGTTCGCTGAGAGCGAACAGAGGACTTCGGCAGGATCGCCATTTCGGTCGCGCACAGCGATGAGGTCAGCCAGACTTCCTGGCCGAATTTGGCCGCCATTTTCAGAATGGAGGATCGAACTGGGAGAGTCCATTACTAATGAGTAAAGCCTTTGCGGAGTCAGTCGGCATGTCTCCACTGCAAAACGAATCTCATCGAGGAGATCGCCTGTTGCCGTGAGCGAAGAATCGCTGCCCAATGCCAGACGTGTGACTGAATTCAGGATTTGCTGCGAAGGCGCCTTGCCAAAAAGGAATTGATTTGAAGACGGGCATGCAATCAGAGATGAGCCTCGCGTGTTTAGCAGCACTATGCCATCTTCATCTAGGGCAAGTCCATGCACGATCACAGTTCGCTGATCGAGCACTCCGAGTTCGTCAAGTGTTCTTAGTTCTGCTGACGAGCCCTCATCGATACCCTCGCAGGCATGAATGATAAAGGGATGACTTTCAGGCGTATTGTCATGCGCGGCCTTTACATCTCCTGCAAACGCAAGCGAATGCTCCCATCCAAAATGTGAGATGGCGCGCACAGGAAAATCTCGCTCCAGCAAACACGGATCGATCGGATTGTGATGACAGACGGTTGTGACTCCGCTAAGTAAATTGCGGATGCCTCCCCACCACAGGCGCGTACGTTTTGGAACTCTTCGATGCAAAGCAATGACATCTGCATCGTTTTTCTGAATATTCTGCGCCCACTGCGTAGCATTTTGATAATGGCCTCTGCCAAGTTTTGGAAAGAGAGCAAATTCCAGATGATCATGGGCATTAAGAAGTCCGGGAAAAAGAAGATATCCGGAGAGATCAATTGCTCCAGATCTTGCCATTGCCTCTGAAACTCGGCTATTTATTGTCTCAACTGTTCTCTCATTTGTCATAAGAGCCGCTGAAGTCTTCTCGTGCGGGCCAACCGCGCATTGTCCTCTATAAAGAAGCTTTTTACGCAGTGGTGACTCCGTATCAGAAACAGGAGATTTAAATAAATGCAGCAGATAGATTGCAGGTAAATGCTCTGCTTCGGCAAAGTAATCAATTTTGTCATGTGCGGCAAAGATGCCCTTTTCCGGCAGGCCGAAAGAGGGCTCTATGATTGTCCGCACAATAAAACCTTCAGTACTAAAGGTTTTGACAATCTCTTCAATGCTGCGATGTCTTGCCGGCAGACTCATCTTTGCTTCGCTTGTAGAGAATGCGCGCTCCCAGTGAAGGCTGACGGCTGTTTCCGGGTGCATATCCGTTAGTACTAAATTGCCCTGCGGTCTTACGACCCGTGCAAACTCTTGCGCGACTTTGCTCAAGTCATCGACGTAGCTCAATACAAACGAAGCAAGCAGCACATCGATACTGGCATTCTCGATAGGCAGTTCAGTACAAGGGGCTAGAGACAACTGCGTATTCGGAATATGTCTAGCTGCCGCCTTTGAAAGCATTTCCTGCGAGAAATCCATGCCATGCAAAGTCCGCAAATTCAATTGGCTTAGTTGAGCGAGCCATCTACCCGTGCCGCAGCCAACGTCAAGAACGTCACGTCCTTTAATTCTCGGAAGAAGGCGGAGAAGGTAGCGCTCTTCGAGCGCCAGGAGGGGGTTCTGCCGAAGGTCATAAACTTCTGCCCAGGCTGAAAACGCGTCTTTAAGCAGCGTTTCGTCCGCGACCTGAGTTGATGCGCTCACAGACTCTCGCGCTTCGGTCTTCTCAGTTGAATCAACTGGTTGGCCCATTGCAACTCAATTGGAAAGCTGTAAATGCGAAGCGCATAGCGCCATGCGCTAAGTGTTTTCAGCAGCACGCGACTCCAGCGCGGCGCGCGTATATCCTGCACAGTCGGCCAGCGGGAGCCAATCACAATCTCAAAGTTATCGATCAATTTCTTGGTCTTGTGCTTCATCCACGGCGCTCTTGTGTCGATGCGCAATGTAAAGTCCATCCATGGCTTCGTGGCCCATTCTGCCGGCGTATCCGGAAACGATATCTTTCCATCTACATCGCCATACATCGCTCCGCGCTGTGGAGTTGGGGTGTAGTGCTGCACAATAATCTCGGAGTCTGGATTGATGCGTTTGATCCTGCGAATGAATCCCAGGGTTTCCTTCGTATCGCGTTCCGGATCATTCGGATTGCCGACGACAAACGAAAATTCCGGAATGATTCCGAAATCACGCGTGCGGCGCGCCATAGTCAGCGTTTGCTCGGTGGTAATTCCTTTCTGCATTTCTTTGAGCGCCCATTCTGACCCGGATTCTGCACCGAAGAAAATCATCGCGCAGCCCGCGTGTTTAATGGCCGCCATCGTTTCGTCTGAATAGCGTGACATGATGTCCACGCGGGCCTCGCACCACCAGCGCAAGTTGAGCGGGATCATCAGGTCCATCAGTTTGCGCGCGTGGTCTTCGCGCAGAAAGAAGTTCATGTCATAGAACTGCACAGAGTCTGCGCCGTACTCTGAGACTAGATGCCTAAGAATGGCTACAGTCCGCTCTGGCGACTCCATGCGCTCTTCGCGTCCATAGGCGGCATGTACGCCGCAGAAGCTGCAATTAAATGGGCAGCCAATGCTCGCATGATGCACAGCAGTGCGCTTTCCGAAGAAGGATGGGCGCAGATATTTCTCCACCGGCAAGCGATGGAATGGCGACCAGGGGAATGCGTCCGGCCCCTTCATTGGGCGTTCTGCATTATTTCGATGTAGCCCGAACGCGTCTTTGTAAGAAAGCCCGAGAATACTGTCGAGCGTGCGTTTGCCGCGCAGAGCATCAATCAATTCCAGCAGAGTGTCTTCGCCCTGGCCGCGCACTACAAAGTCCACATATTTCGCGTTTAACGCTGCCTCATGATAGATAGACGGAAAATACCCTCCCCACGCAATCCTGACATGTGGTCGCAATTTTCTTATCTCGCGCGAAACTTCCATCCCGGCGGCCATCTGTGGTCCAGGCATGCAGGACACTCCGAGAAGTTCGACGTTATGCCTGTCGATAAGAGACAGTATTGAATCAACAGGCTTCTCATCCACATTTCCGTCTACAATCTCGTACTCTTCGCGGCCTTCCAGCACAGCAGCCAGAGCAAGCACCGCGAGAGGAAGGCGGCGGTTGCGAGGCCTGGTAGCACGCGGATGAAAGAGGATGATCATGGACCTAGCATTTCTCCAGCAGCAGCAGCATGTGATCGCCAATATTCCGAAAGAGCGGGAGATCGCATACGGCCTTGTCAAAGCGCATCATTGCAGAGAGCAGCCGAGGATGTTTGCCGATCCATCGTTCCAGATAAGACGGCGGAACAGAGATGCCGATGCCCGTTACTGAGCGCAGCGTGAATTCAGGAGCAAAGGATTTGCGCAGCGCTCTAATGGTTGGGTAGTAAACGAAAAACGACTGGTTATCAAAGCTGACTGGCGATACTCCACGCCAACGGCGCACAGCTTTGCGGAAATTGCCTCTTGCTGTGTAGTAAAACAGTTCCCAGATACAAAATCGCGTAGAAAAGCAAAGAAGCAGCTTCGCTCCTGGATGCAAAAGCGATGAGAGCGTGCGTGCGACCTGTCGAAGATCGGCAACACAGTTCAGGCCGGAGAAGTTGGAAAACACGCCGTCACACAGCTGGTGCCCCGCTAATTCATATACGTGTTCCGTAGGCAACACCCGGAAACTTATCGAGGCATGCGGAGCCTCCAGATCCTTCCGCGCCTTTGCATGGTAGATCATCCGCTCTGAAGCATCACATGCCGTGACATGAATCCCTCTGTGGGCAAGGAACAACGCATCTTCGCCTGTGCCGCAGTTAAGTTCAAGGATGTGATCTCCAGAATGAAACGTCCTGGCAGCATGGTTCCACACGACTTCGCGTTGCGCACGCCCAACTGTCGAGAAAGTGAATGTCTCATCATAGCGAGCGGCCATCGCATCGAATGCTGCTCCAGCCGCATGACATGATTCGAGTGCGGTCGTCATTGCTCCACCTCAGCATAGGTGGAGAGCAATCCTGCACGCGATTCATGAATACGCGCTTCGAGCACAGGAAGATCCAACTGCCCAGATGCGTTCTCGTCCTGCAGGAGCCGCGCCAGAGCCACCTCGTCACGCAGCAGCTTGTCAGCATAGGCATAAAAGCGCCGGGTATGTCTGCCTTTAATTTTCAATTCCCGATCAGACGTCTTGCCCCACGGCTCGAGTTGCACAAGTCGATCAGCAACTCTCTTGTAATATGGCGTTCCTTTTATCGGGTAGGAAACAGTGGTAAAAAAAATGTCTGGTTGCGAAACGCTAACATGGCGGATTGTGGCCTCAATGTCTGCGAGGTCTTCTCCTTCATAGCCCCACATGAGAAACATGCCACTCTGGATGCCGCGTTCGCGACTCATCCTTACGGCGTTCTGCACCTGCTCTATCTTCACGCCGCGCTCCATCGCATCGAGAATGCGCTGCGACCCGCTCTCTGAGCCGATCCAGACGCGAAAGCAGCCAAGCTCTGCAAGAATGTCCAACATTTCAGCACTCAGGCGGTCGGCGCGCGAGATGCACTCAAACGGAATGTGCAAATCACGGCGGCGCATTTCGCTCGCATATGTGCGCATCCACGCGTGATTGATGGTAAAGACATCATCAGAGACCCATGCCATGTCGGGAGAGTATGTGCGAAGCAGCCATTCCACTTCATCCACTACAAGGACCGGATCCCTCCGGCGATGTGATTGCCCGAACACCTGATGGCTGCACCAGTTACAGCGATACGGGCACCCGCGGGCTGTAATGAAGTTGACCGAGCCGGTTCCATGGTGCGTCCGCCACGTCTCGACATAGCGCTGAATGTCAATTGCCTCTCGCGCAGGCCACGGCTGTTGATCAAGATTGGCGATCTGTGCGCGTGGCGCCGTCTGGCGCATCTGTCCGGCGTTATCGAGAAAAGCGAGGCCTGCAATTTTAAGAAAGTCTGTTTCTCCGGCGCGCACAGCCTGCAAAAGCTCTTCCATCGTTACTTCGCCTTCGCCAAATACGACGAAGTCCGCTCCAGCCTGGAGATATTCAAGTGCGTAAGCGCCCGGCTCTGGCCCTCCGACGATTGTCTTCCATCCTGCCTCGCGCGCAACAGAGAGAATCTCAATGACATTGCCGCGTGTCATCAGATTTGCATACATACCAAGCACAGAGGGCTTTTCCGCACGAAGAAAATTTAAGAGCTCTTCGCGGCGGGAAAATGTTGTATCGAATACGTCGACGCTGAATCCTTTGTTGCGAAGGTGTGAGCAGATATAAAGAATTCCCAGTGGAGCATAGGGCTTCATGATCTGCTGTTCCTTGGGGTCTTCAAGAAGAAAGTAGCCGTGCGTGAGCAGGAGGTCTCGCATCAGATTCCTCTCGCCGCAATCAACTCGCTGACTGGAAACAGCCCTGATGGCAACTCAGTCGATTCCGCATTCCTGCTCACGGGTTCCAACGCATAGACACTCTGCCACTGTTCTTCAATGTAGGAATTCTTACCTATCCCACCCGAATACCAATTGCTAACCTCAGCATGAAGCGCATCCCGCACAGCGCGGTAGAAGCTGCTCGTGTAAGCGGCCTTAAACATGATGCAAAGGTCATCGCTGTCCGCCCAGTTGCGTTTAGCACCGAGCTCTGCCTGCACACGCTGATAGAAAATGGTTCCCGGCAGAGGATAGGAAAACGAAATGCCGATATCATCCGGGCGTGTTCTGCGGACGAACGCAATCGTTTCCTGAAGCTCCTCCCATCGTTCCCCCGGGTATCCGAATTGCAAAAAATAGCAGGCCCGTATTCCAGCTCTTTGCAAACGCCGGCGTGCAGTCACAACGGCTGAGAGTTTCAGGCGCTTGTCCATGGCGTCCAGAATTTTTTGTGAGCCGGACTCTACGCCCATCCACACTTCAGCACAGCCGGCCAATTTCAATGCAGCCACCGTTGATTCACTCATCAGGTCGGCGCGCGATTGAATCTTGAATGGAACAGAAGCGTCTCGCGCCTTCACTTCGACGGCAAATTCCTGCACCCAGTTGTGATTCAGCGCAAAAATGTCGTCGCCGAACCAGACATGCTCCGCCTGCGCTTCCACCTTGAGTTGCCGCATTTCTTCAGCGACTTCTTTCGCCGGACGCAGATGAAACTTATTGCCGGAGATGGGCTTTGCGCACCAGTTGCAATGGAAGGGGCATCCTCTGCTGGCTGCCATGTTCATCGAAAAGTATCCGTGTGCCTGCTTCCAGGCCTTCCGATATGGCTCTAGATCAATCAGGCTTCGCGAAGGCGCTGCGAGTGCAGCCCATTCAGGGTTCCGTGAATGTCTTTGCGAACTATATGCAAGATGTTTTTGCGCATCAAGGCGGACGAGTCCAGCAATATCGCTGACTGGCTCCGAACGCAAAAGCGTAGAGCACAGCTCTGCCAACGTTTCCTCTGCCTCACCTTGCAGTATGTAGTCCACATCGTTATCCAGAAACAATCTGGCATTGTCGGTCGCGTCCGAACCGTGCGCGATTACCGCCGCACCGGCCTGACGGGCGGCTGCTGCAATCATGAATGCAACCTCTCGCATCCGTGTCAGGCACATTTTGGAAAGAAAATTGAAGTCATCTTCGTAGATGGCGACAATCCGCGGACGATGTCTTTCCAATGCGCGAGCGATGCCTGTGATCGGTTCCTCAAGCATAGGATCGAACACTGCAACCGAGATGTCTTTGGCTTGCAGCGCTGAAGCCGCATACAGCGTGCCGATAGGTGAGTACGGCGACATCTTGCGCATCTGTTTCTGGTCGTACGGAAGGTGATACGAGTGCGTCAGCAGCACATCGGTCTGGCTGCCAACTACACGGCGCTCTTTTCCCAGATCGCTCATATCAGCACGCAGCTTCCGCCGGAGTATTCGCAAGCCGTTTAGCGTCCACGGCAGGCTTCATGGCGGTGTACTTTTTCAGCTTGTTGTTCAACCAAAGCTCCACAGGAAATTTGTAGATGTCCCGGTCGAGTCGCCACCGGGCAGGAAAAGAAATGCTCTTCTGCGCAAGGCGAGTGATTGGGCCGCGTCTGTCGGCCGCAATGGGAATGCGATCGAAGGCGATGCGGAGATAGTCGCGGGTTACCTGCAGACGCGTGTGTTCTGCTCCGTCAAGCCACGGCAGTCTTGTATAGCGCGGAAAGAAGTCAGCCCATGCTTCCAGCGATTTGGGAACTTCGATGCCAAGTTCCGCGGTTTTCTCGAAGATAGGCGAGCCTGGATATGGCGTAAAAATGTTGGTCCAAAACTCGGTGCCGGGAAGACGTCGGCACATGTCCATCATAAAGTTGATGGTTTCGCGACGCTCTTTTCTGCCTTCGCCCGGAAAAGCGAAAATGATGTTGAAGGAAGGACGAATGCCCGCGGCAAGACAGCGCGATGCGCTTTCATTGATCGACTCGAAATCCTGCCAGTCCTTATGCATGGCGCGGAGAATGGCATGCGATCCGGAATCGACTCCCTGGCAAATCTGGTGAAGACCGGCCCGATTCAACAGTTTGAGGTCTTCAACGGAAAGGCGCGAGGTGAGGTTCGTCGTCGCCTGAATGCTCCAGCGATAGTGGGACTTCTCGCGCACCAATCCCTCTGCAATCCCGCGTGCGCGATCCAAATCGACCAGAAAATTGTCATCGACAATCCACAGCATCTCCAGCGCATATCTGCGGCTGAGATCCACCGTCTCTTCGACGAACTGTTCCGGTGGCAGCGCATTCCATTTGCGTCCATATACGCCGGAGTTCGTGCAGTATGAGCAGTTGAATGGGCACGCCAAGCTTGAGGTGTACATGGCCCAGCGTCTGCCGCAACTGCGCTCATAAGCATCGAAATCTGCGATGTGATAAGCCTTCGGCGGCATTTCGACCAGCGGTTTCAGCGGACGTTCCGGCGTCATAATCATGCGCCCGTCGCGCTTGAAGCCGATCCCCGAGACAAAATCCGGAGCTGAACCATTCGCGATGTGCTGGACCAACTCCAGAAACGTGTCTTCGCCCTGACCACGGACGATGTAATCGACATAAGGAGCCTCGAGGGTCTGCTTCGGCAACAGGGAAGGATGCCATCCGCCAAGGACGATGGGAAAATCGGGGTTCCAAGCCTTCACGGCCCGCGCAATCTCGACTGTTTCCCGAATCATTGGTCCGGTTACGAGCGAAACGCCCAGGCAAAGCGCGTCACGGACTTCATTCAGCACGCGCTGTTTGAAATTAGGCGTGATCGTCGAGTCCACCAGAACGATCTCAAAGCCGGCGCGGAGCAAAGGAGTGGCAACAGCCAGAATGCCAAGCGGCGCGGTGGCCTCAGAGCTTGCAAACGACGGAAAAAAGAAGACAATTTTTCGAGATTTTCGCAAGGTAATGCCTTTACGCTTGCGACTAGAGTAAGAAACGCGGAGCTTGAATGTGTCTCCGGATTGTCACAGGAATGTCATCTGTTCTTCAGGGAACAGCCAGATTCACTGATCGTGTAAGGTCTTCATCGGCTCCAGATGAGACGCGCGCCATGCCGGAGCAAAGCTGGCCACTGCCGACACCGCCAGCAGGATGATGCTGACAATGGCAAAGGTGAAGGCATCAAGCGGTCTTACTCCGTAGAGCATGTGGCTGAGGAACCTTGTGAGCGAAGCAGAAACCGCCAGCCCGATGATGAGGCCTATCACCACAAGCCGCAAACCGCGTTTCATTACCATGCGCAATACATCCGCGCGCTGCGCGCCAATCGCCATGCGCAGCCCGATCTCGAAGGCGCGTTGAACGACGATATAGGACAGCAGACTGTAGAGCCCTATCGCCGAGAGCAATAGCGCAACCCCGGCAAAGCAGCCTAACAGCCATGTCTGGAAGCGCGGTTGCGCAGAGGATTTCGAAACGTAGCTTTCAAGCGTGGCCACCTGATACACCGGAACTTCCGGATCCAATTGCGACACGATGCCGCGCAGCATATTGGATAGGTTCGCCGGATCGCTGCTGGAGCGAATGACGAGGTAGGGGTTCGTAATCACTGCCTGCGCGTATGGGAGATAGTACATAGGCGCTGCATCAGTAGTAAGCCCCAGGTGCTTCGTGTTTCCTACTACTCCTACCACTTCGCGCATCGGATGCACCAACACGTCATCGCCCAGTTCTGCCCGGATACGCTTGCCGATGGGATTTTCACCGGGGAAGTATTTGTCCGCAAATGCCTGATTGATAGTGATAGCCGGTGCGCTTTTCAATCCATCCTGTTCCGTGAATGTGCGACCTGAAAGCAGCGGAATGCGCATAGTTTCAAAGTAGCCGGGCATGACCACGCCTATGTCCTCGCTGGGCTCGTCTCCCTTCGCCACAGGTTTACCTTCAATGGCAATCGAGACTGTGGCGTGGCTGTCGGAGAAAGGCAGCGGCCATCCCGCCGATGCCGCTTTTATCCCGGGCTGCGCTGACAGCTTCGTCAGTAATTGTTCATAGAATTGATAGTGCTGGTCATGGTTATATCGGTGGTCGAACGTAACTCCAAGTCTTGCCGTCAGCACGTTCCTCGCATCGAATCCCGGATCAACTTGAAGAATGTGGATGAAGCTGCGTATCAGCAGTCCAGACGCAACCAGCAACACCAGTCCGATGGCCGTCTGTGCAATCACCAGGCTGCTTTGCAGTCCATGCCGGGCGCGGCCCCCGCTTGCATGACGCGAACCCTCGCGCAGCGCGGTAGTCGGCTCAACCTGCGACATGCGCCATGCCGGCAGCAGGCCAAAAGTGATGCCGGTGAGTATTGAAACAATGACGGCGAACGCCAGTACTGCGCCGTTGACGGACACCTGACTGATGCGCGGAATCTCAACCGGCAGGAGGCTGATGGTCGCTTTGAGCAGGCCCCCCGCAAGTGCAATTCCTGCAATGCCGCCACATAAGGACAGAATCACAGACTCAGCAATTACCTGCCGCATGATTTCGCCCCGGCTTGCGCCTATGGCCGAGCGCAGAGCGAATTCGGCGCTACGCTGTGAGCCACGCGCCAGCAGAAGCCCGGCGACATTCGCGCAGGCGATCAAGAGCACCAGCGCAACCGCGCCAAAGAGTACCCGCAACGCAGGTCTTGTGTCTCCTGTCAGATGTTCAAGCTCGGGTTCAGCGAGGGCAGAGGTGTACCACTTGTTGCTGTCCGGATATTGCTTCGCAAGATTGCCGGCAATCACGCTCAGGTCAGCTTTTGCCTGCTGCAAAGTCACTCCAGGTTTCAGCCGCCCAATCGTTTCCAGCGTATCAAAGCCGCGCTGACTGGTTGCCGGGTCCTTTCCGCCAGCATCTGTGGCGAGCGAAATCCATAGCTGCGGCGCAGGGTCATCGAGAGGGAATTGGAAGCTCTTTGGCATGACGCCAGTGACCGTATAATCATCATCGCCAAGCTGGACCGAGCGCCCAACAATATCTTTCGCAGAGCCGAACGCCGATTGCCACAACCCATAGCTGAGCATCACGGCGCGGTTGCCGGGTTTCTCTTCTTCCCATCGGAAATCTCTGCCGAGCATGGGAGCTATGCCCAATACCTGAAAGAAGTTTGCAGAGACCACCTGCGATTCAAGGTGTTGCGTTTCTCCATTGCCGAAGAAGGTCACATTTCCGCCCCGGTAGCAGGCAATGCCGCTGAGGGTATGGTTCTGCGCGCGCCAGTCGAAGTAGTCCGGATAGCTCAATGACTCTGCCGCTATCCCTGGGAGGGAGTGGTCCTGCTGATTCAGCCACACCAGGCGGTCCGATTGCGGGAACGGCAGCGGTCGCAGCAGCACTCCATAGACGAGGCTGAAGATGGTAGTCGTCGCTCCGATACCGATGGCAAGCGTCAGAACCGAGGTGATAGCGAATCCAGGATTCTTGCGAAATTGGCGCAGAGCATAGCAGAAGTACATTGGCTGATCCCTCAAGCAAACGAATTAGAGCAGGTCACGGGCCAATTCTAATAAGTAGCTAAGTCGCTGATGTAAAATAGATTACGGGTATGCAGCAGCTATCCTCTGACCTCTTTGGCGTTCGATTTCGAGAACCCAGTGACCGGAAATGGACGCGCTGCCGCCGCTCAGTAGTAATACGGCGTCTTCGCTGTCCATGGTGATTTTGGATAACGCTGGTGCAGCAATTGGAAAGCGGCTTTGCCGACGACAGAATTTTGTGCGGCATTTTTCTTTTCTTCGCGCCAAGCGTTTATTCCATAGTGCGTCGCTCGTACAGTTAAGGCCAGGGCCTCAGGCACATCTGGATCCAATGGATGGACTTTTGCGTAGTCAATTGCGTGCTGGCCAAGGTAAACAGGGCCACATGGAAGCTTCTGAAGTCGCTCGTATTCCTCTTCCGCAGTTTTCTGTTCTTCAATACTCAAAAAGGAAACTGGCTGAGGCTCACTCAACCTTTGCCTTTCCTGTTCGGATGTGTAGTACTGCGTTTGCCAATCATGGCACCACCAGTTATTGCGGAAATTTTCAAGATAGCTGTAGCTGGCGAGGCGGGACACTCCCGGCTCGAGAAATGGACGGAGGCCCGGATTTTGCAGGATGGCGAGCACAGCCAGGAAGCCAGTGCTTGCGTCTGCAGTCTCGCGAATGGATTCCGGCAGAAGAGGAGACAGCGCGGCAGCGCTGGTGTTGTCTTCCAGAACGATGCTGCGAACCCAGGCGGCGAGCGCGACATCCTGACGCAGATTGGGAGGAAGGCTTGGAGAAGAGGCGGCTTCGACGAGACGGCGAAGCGGAACCTGTCGATTCAGGATGGCAATAGAATCGTCAGCGAATTGAAGCGGCGGAGGCGGCCCAGGGAGCTTTACCTCGCACGTTTTGCACACTGCCCGTTCCTGCGTTACAAAGGAGTCCTGCCGGGCCATGGCGCCGTTGGAATTTGATTCAAGCAAGTTGCGTGGCGCGTAGGTAAGGAATTCGTTGAAGTCGCGCGCCACCTGCATCCGCTGTCCGAAGAAGGCATTCAGAGCGGAGCCGGGCGCTTGCTTACGCAGCCCGCGCAGGATTACGTCGAGAAGGGAACGCGCCTCATCCGCGCGGTCTAGTCCGATAAGCAGGCGTATGCGATGGAAGGCCACCGTTTCGAACGCAGAAGACGAGGCTTCGATGCGTGTGGCTGCAATCAATAGGTCAGGCGTGCCCGCATCTTTTGGATTGGCGAGCGCAATGGCCACCACCAGCCACGGCAGAGCATGGGACTGCTGCCATGTAGCAAAAGCCGAGTTCCCGGCGGACGCGCTACGAAATGCCACAATCCACGCGTAAAGAGGCGGCGGCGTGGCGACAGGAACCTTCTTGTAAAAGACATAATTCAGGTCGTCAAGATCCTGCTGGAAATTCGGATCAGGAGCCGGCCCCGCGAGCGCGGCGGAAATTTCAGCAAGCCGCTTGTCGGGTTCCGTTCTAATGCGGACAAAGTTCAGCTCATTGACAATGGACTGTCGCGGCAGAGCAGAATCATGGTGTTGTAGCAGGCCCTCAAGCATCTGCTGCGCCGACTGCATGGTCTTCATATCGAAGCTGGCAAGATTGCCCGACCAGGGGTCAGTCTTTTTGCCCAGCGAAAATGCCAAACGCACTTCCGCCCGCGCAGCGAGGTATTCACCCCACGGCTGCCAGGGTGAGCTTTTGTCCTGTGCAAGGATCTCGAACTGCCGGCGCGCGTTCTCGTACTTTCCCGCATAGAAATTTGCCGCGGCGATTTGATAGTCGCGGTCGGCAAGCAGCAACGCCGGGCTGCCCATTGGCGCTGCGGGAGGCGTGGCAGGTGATTTGCCACTGCAATTCGAGAAGACGGCATCCTGCGCGCCGATCCAGTCCTTCAGGTAAGGACTCTGCGCGCCCCATGTGTTGGCGCGGTCGTTCACCGTAAGAACAGCAGTCTTGAAAGCGGCATCCGGACAGTTGAGATAGTCAGGGAAGTAGTAGACCTCGTTGTTGCCTAGATTCTGCGGCGCTTGATGCTGCTGCACAATCTCGCCATCAGCGGCCGCGTATTTCGCGCGCACAGCTCGCCATTGGTTGACTGGTTTTGCCGCTTCTTCCGCTTCATATTCCGCCCCAGACTGCTCTTTGCGATGCGCGTAAGCGGCCTGCTCCTGATCCGAGAGTTTGTCCCCATTCAAATAGCGATATGCCACAGCCAGTTCGTTCGAGTCAAAAGTCGGTTGCAGAATGCCTAACTCACCTCGGCCAAATTTCTGCTGGTCGTCCGGGTGCGTCATGCGCACGAAGACATCCGGCTCGAAGTCAGGCCCGCAGGCTTCAACCGTGATGAAAGGGAGCAAAAGAAAAACAGCCAGCGTAAGAAACGGCGCAAATTGTCTTGAGATCATGGGAGTTTCCGTTCAAATTTTGCTGGCGAGTCAACACGCCAGCCGTTATCAGGGAACAGGTAGATACGCTTGCCGGCAATGTCAGGCGGCCATGCTTCCGCGGTTGAAATCCCAACGGAAGCCTGGCATAGCGCCTCGCGAATGCGGAACTCGGCGACTGAGACAGCGGCGCGCCTGCGGTCAGGCTCCATGCGGAAGAACATTGGTACCGCCTCGTCAATCGGCAGGCCGGGCAGCCAGTCGTCATACGAACACCACGATGCCAGCGCAGTAATGGACAAAGGCAGATTTGGCGGCATATGTTGCCGCAGATCGACCAAAAGAGCACGGTAGAACTCCCGCTGCGACCGGATAGCATCAAAATCTATCTGGAGGGCCGCGATGCCGGGCTGCTCCGCGCTCGAAAGAATGGCATGGATCGCCTGTCTGCGTGCGTCGTCGTCAAGTACAGCATCTGACGCGGTTTCCAGCCTGACCACCGGGATTCGCGCCGCATCTCTGGGGAAAATGATCGGCTCGCGGCGTGGCTGGTTGCGAACATACAGGCCGAAAGTCAGCGTCTGGTCAAGATAAGCGATGGCAAACTTGCTAGTATCGAGGCTGCTGAGATCTTCCCGCCGCTCCCAGGCCCAGAGCGTCAAGCGGGGTAGCGAGATCATCCTTCGCGGGAGCCGCGGTGCGGCATCAGAATGAATGTTGCAGCACAAAGCCAGCAGGACCAGTGCGATGGCCTGGCCTTTGACAGTGTGGTGGGTCCGGTTCATGGACGAGCAGCCCCACAATGCAACAAGCCGGGGGCGGGGTCAAGTGGAATCTTCTTTCGTGGGGCCAAACCCCGATACGATTCGTTAGGCGACGACTGACAAAAAGGAGCATACTAACGTCTATAGATACAGGGGTGAGGTGCATCCCGTGAGCACCTCTGCCTCGGGAGTGCCGTATGGCCACGATTCCATCCATGAAGAAGGTTTCTCCGCAACTATTGCTGGCTGCCAGTTTGGTATTAGCGCCGGTGGTATGTGCGCAGACAGCGCCACAGACGAACCCGAATGGAAGCCCGGCCCCAATTCCCGGACAGACGGGACCAGTTGCCGGAGCCCCGCAAACAACGGGCCAGGAACCTCCTACAACTCCTCCCACGCTGCCGCCATCGACGACGGGCGATCAGAAAAACACAGCGCAGGACAATCAGCAGCCGCCCAGCAACCAACCGCAGGTAAATACGGAACCGAAAGAGGTTCACGTCAAGCAGGGCAGCGTTGAAGATGTAAATGCGGTTGGCACTCGTAATATCGGCGGGCGTGGAATCGGTAACTGGTATTCAACCGAATCTGAGATCAAGATGGGCAAACAGTACGCGGATGAGATCGAAAAGAGTACTAAGCTCATCACTGATCCGGTGGTGACGGAATACATCAACCGCGTCGGCCAGAACATCGTAAAGAATTCAGACTGCAAAGTCCCGTTCACGATCAAGGTCATCGATACCGACGAAATTAACGCCATGGCGCTGCCCGGTGGCTTTTTCTATGTCAACTCTGGTTTGATTCTCGCTGCCGATGAAGAGGCCGAACTCGCCGGCGTGATGGCACACGAGATCGCACATGTCTGCGCGCACCACGCGGCGCGTGAAATGACCCGCATGAACTACGCGCAGCTTGGCACGATTCCGCTGATTATGATGACGGGCTATAGCTGGACAGGCTATGGCATTTATGAGGCGGTGAATATCGCCATCCCGATGACCTTCCTCATGTTCTCGCGCGAGTTCGAGGGTCAAGCCGACTATCTCGGCGTGCAGTACATGTACAAGGCGGGATACGATCCGCAGGCCTTCGTGACCTTCTTTGAAAAGATTCAGAACCTGCAGAAACAGAAGCCCGGAGCAGTGGCCAAAGCTTTTTCTGACCATCCGCAAACGCCGGATCGTATCGAGAAAACCCAGGAAGAGATTGCGAAGATTCTCCCGGCAAGAGATGAGTATCTGGTCACCACATCGGAGTTTGACGACGTAAAGGCGCGTCTCGCGCGCATTGAGAACAAGCGCAAGATGCTCACTCCCAAGAATGGTAAACCGACACTGCGGCGCGCCAGCATCGGCGATCCAAACGATCCCAATAACCCGCAGAACGGCGATGACCGTCCGACTTTGCATCGGCGCGACGACAACAACTAAACTGGCGCGGGAGCGCCGTCCAGCAAACGACGCAGTTCTGCCGTAAGGACTTCGGGTGGCACTGGCTTATACAAAAACGACGTTCGCGGGTCTCCGGCCAGTTCTTTGGGATCAGCATCAATGTGCCCGCTTACAAGCAGCGCCTTTAATTCCGGGCGCATGCGTCGCAGACTCGCAATCACATCCTGTCCGCCCATCTTCGGCATGATGGCGTCGCTGATAACAGCGTCGATTGCGAACAGCATTCCTTTTGCAATGTCTAGACCTTCCACGCCGTTCTCTGCCTGAATCACGCGGTACCCATACGATTCGAGCGTATGCGCCAAAAGATAACGAATATTGCTGTCGTCCTCGATCAGCAGGATCGTTTCGCAGCCACCCTGAGCACAATCCTGTTTCTTAGGCGCAAGTTCTTGTAGTTGTATCTTTCTGGCGATGGGAAGGGACAGAGTGAAGGTCGACCCAACTCCTTCAACAGATTCAAATGAAATGCTTCCACCCGCTTCACGAACGATGCCATAAACGGTCGCAAGCCCAAGCCCTGTGCCTTTGCCCTCCCCTTTGGTGGTAAAGAATGGCTCGAAGAGCCTTTCTCTCACTTCCGGCGGCATGCCGCAGCCTGTATCCTGCACGCTGATAGACACGTTGCCCAAAACTGCAGCCGTTTTGATCGTGAGCGTGCCGCCCTCTGTCATAGCATCTCTGGCATTGACGACAAGATTAAGCAGGACCTGGCTGAAGCGGTGCGGGTCAATTTCGATGCAGGTGTCACCCGCTTCCGGAATCATCTCGAGAAAGATAGAATCGCTTACCAGCCTGCGTAGCATGGTTTCATCGTCGCGGACCAAGTCGTCGACGCATACAATGCGCGGTTGGCTGACCTGTTTCCTGCTAAAAGCGAGCAATTGCTGGGTTAGGCGCGCTGCGCGCTCACCGGCGCGATGAATCTCGGCTGACATCTGGCCCAGACGGCCATCTCCGTTCAATTCATGCTCAATGATCCGTGCATATCCATTGATCACGGAAAGGATGTTGTTGAAGTCGTGCGCGATTCCTCCGGCCAGTCTGCCGATTGCTTCCATCTTTTGCGCATGCCGGAACTGGTCTTCCAGCGCGCGACGTTCGGTAATGTCGTGCAGCAGAACGATGAACCCCAAGACCTGCTTGTCCGCGGCAGTATCAGGTGTGTACGTGGCCTCAATCGTGCGTTTTTTGTCGTGAATGACGATGCTTTTTTCGAATTGAACGGGAATGCCTTGCATCACCAGCGCCCATGCGCGACGCACGTCAGCTTCGTATTGTTTTCCATCCCCCCGCACGGCCAGATACTCGAAGTCCAGCGCGAGAAGATCTTCACGCGAGATCTCGAACCACTCCTCAAATGCACGGTTGGCGCGACGGCATTTGCCTTCTGCATCCACATAAAGCAGGGCGACAGGCAACTGGTCTGTCAAAGCGCGCAGGCCAGCTTCACTTGTGCGCAGAGCATCTTCCGCGCGCCGCTCCTCGGTAATATCGTCCGTAGTCCCGATTGAAGCAATCGGTTTTCCATCAGTGCCCCGCACTACAGTCGAGCGGCCATGGATCCAGCGAATCTCACCCGACGGCAGCACAATGCGAAAAACACGTTCATAAGTATTTCCCACATTATTTGCTTTAAGCCATCCTTGAATCGTGTCTTCCAGATCTTCCGGATGCAGGCGCTTCTGCCAGCCATAGCCCAGCATTTCGTCTTCTGTCATTTGCCAGATATTCGTCAGGACAGGATTGACATAGAGCACATATCCATCGATGCGCGATTTATATACCCCACCAGGACTTGACGCGCACAGACTGCGGAACATCTCCTCGCTCTGTATCAGGGCTTCGGTCGTGCGGACAAGATCGGTGACGTCGTTCACAGTCACAACGCGCGCCGGGCGCGCGGCGTGCTCGGTCGCATAGAAAGCGATACGCACCAGATGTTCAGAACCATCTTTGTACCGGTGCCGCCATGGCCCTGAGGCTTGTTGTGTGCCGCCGCGTCGTGCACGTAAATGCACCCGCTCTTTATCCTCTTCCGGGCGAATGTCGAGGATAGTCATATTCAAAAATTCTTCACGGGACCAGCCATAAAGATCGATAGCCGCTCGATTGACTTCAAGAAAACGCAGGGTTTCCGAGTCGTAAATCCACATCGGGTTCGGATTTCTCTCGAAAAGATCCAAGATCACCTCTCACGCACGACCAGTACAAGAAAGCCCATTTACCGTGAGATCAATGAGACTTATGCGATGGTCAAAGCTGAATGTACCACAGGGGCTATTCAATTCTGCAGATTTACAAATCATCCGTTTTGTGATTTAGCAGGGATCAGAAGCGTTACAATCCCGCCATGTTGCGTATGTTCTGCCTGTTCCTCTTCTTTTTTGCAGGAAGCTTCACAATGCTTGCTCAGACGACACTGGATGCTGCGGCTATTTCCCGCATTGGAAGAACCGCATATGAACAAAACCGAGCCCCCGGTTTTTCGCTGGCAGTCTGGTACAAAGGCAAGGTGGTGTTTGCCAATGGCTATGGCTATTCTGACGTGGCCGCCAAAACGCCGGTAATGGCTGACACGCGATTTCCCATAGGCTCGATTACGAAGCAGTTTACTGCTGTATCGATTATGTTACTGGCAGAACGAGGCAGGATATTGCTTGATGACAAGCTGAATCGTTTCCTGCCGGAGATGCCGAATGCGGACAAGATAACTCTGCGGATGTTACTGAACCAGACTTCCGGACTGCATAACTATCCACTTACGAGCGAACATAGCTGGCCCCTCGAAGGACAGATTGATTCAAAAAGCATATTCGCAATTCTGAAGACAGACCGGCCCGACTTTCCTCCTGGAGAAAGATGGGAGTACAGCAATACAAATTATGCAGCGCTGGCTGAAGTAGTCGCGAAGAGTTCCGGTTTGTCTTTCGATCAGTTTGTACAGCAGAATATTTTTACTCCACTTCTGATGACAACTTCTGGAGTCGGCTATCAGGCACAAAAAGAGATTGCGACTCCATACGAAGGAACAGCGGGGAACTTTGCGCCAGTTCCTGTGCAGCTTAGCCTCGATCTTTTTTATGGAGCGGGAAATATTGTCTCCAGCGCCAATGACTTGATCCGCTGGGATGCAGCATTGATCGGGGGGAGGCTGCTGAACCCAGCTGCAATGCGTGAGTTGTGGACCGCTGGAAGGTTGGCGAACGGGCAACTTGTGAATTATGCCATGGGTTTTGTTCCTGCATCGATTGCCGGCCATCGGGAACTATGGCACAACGGTTACACTCCCTTGGCAGGCGGTTATTGTCTCAATGCTATTTTCCCCGATGATCAACTGGCAGTTGTGGTGCTTTCAAACAGTCCCGATGCGGTTTTCCAGGGTATGCCGGAGCAGATGGTTCACGAAATAATCGCGATGATCGATCCGCATGTAAGTACTTCGCAACAGGTCGCCAGTATGGAGGGAACTGACGAGGATAGTCGCACGCGGACGCTGGCGCGGACCATCTTTGAGGAAATTTCAGCAGGTAGAGTAGATCGCAGCATTCTGAGTCCGGAGATGGATGCTGATCTTACGCCGGCACGCCTGGCCCAATCTGCCAGACAGATGTCAGCACTGGGCCGCCTGATTCAGATGACTTTGAGGCAGAAGACGACACTGGGAAACGGAAGTAGTGTGTATTACGTTTATCTGGCCTTTTTCACTGGCGGAGTTCGTCAGATTCTGATCACCATAACAAACGATGGCAGGGTCAATAGCTTCCAGGTTGTGCCCTAAACCTGAACATCTATTCGATCCCCAATCGGTGCTGCATTTCTTCGAGAGTATGTCCCTTGGTTTCCGGATAGATGAGGAGAACGACGAAGAACTGTAAAACCATCATTGCGGCAAAGAACACAAACGGCGCGCCTGCGGAATACTTCGCCAACAACGGAAATGTTCCGGAGATGATGGCGTTCATGATCCAGTGCGAAGAACTGCCTAGACTCTGGCCTTTGGCGCGCACGCGCGTGGGAAAGACCTCGCTGATATAAACCCAGATGACCGCACCTTGCGAGATGGCAAAAAAGAAGATATAGCCAATCAAAAGCCAGACCAGGTCCGATTGATGCGACCGTTTGAAGAAGATCGCCGCCACGCCTACCAGGCAGGCCGCCGTGCCCACGGAGCCAATCAGCAGCAGCGTCTTGCGGCCCAGTTTGTCGATGACTGTCATAGCGAGCAGTGTCGCGACCAGGTTCATCGCTCCTACAAGGACCGCCTGCAAATCGCCTGACATAGCGCTGAAGCCGCCCGCCCGGAAAATGTCATTCAGGTAGTAAAGAATGGCATTGATACCGGCAAGCTGGTTGAACATGCCGATTGTGATGGCAAGAAAAATTGGCAGCCGATACTTGTATTGAAAGAGCGGCTCGGATTTGGAGCTGCGTTCGAGGTGAATGGAGTCGATAATTTCTCGCAACTCAGATTCAGAATCGGGAGAGCCCATCAGTTGCAGCACAGACCGTGCCTCATCAATGCGATTCTGCGTCACTAGCCAGCGCGAGCTGCGTGGTATCCCATAAAGCATAATGAGAAAGAGCGCAGCAGGAAAGGCCGCCACGCCAAGCTGCCATCGCCATTGCAATGCGCCTAGGCTGAGGCTCTCAATACCGTAGTTCGAGGCATAAGCAAGCAGGATGCCGACCACGATGTTGATCTGAAACAATCCGACGAGTCGCCCGCGCCATTTTGCCGGAGACAGCTCCGCGATATATACAGGCCCAAGCACGGACGAGCCACCAATCCCCAACCCACCTATAAAACGAAAGATAAGCAGCGACGTCCAGCTCCATGAAAACGCGCAGCCTACCGATGAAATCACATAGAGCAGAGCCAGGATGCGCAGGGTCTCGCGGCTGCCGATCTTTTGTCCAATAGCTCCAGCGGACATGGCTCCGATGACAGTTCCCCATAATGCGATGGAGACAGTGAAGCCAAGCTCTCCCGCAGTGAGATGAAAGATGTTAGTGAGCTGGTGGGTCGTTCCGGCAATAACGGCGGTGTCGAATCCGAAGAGAAGTCCGCCGAGCGCGCCTACAATCGTGCTCTTAAAAAGGTAGAAGTTCAATCGCATCGATGCGTCCAGGTAGAGAATTTGGCAGGCCTTAGCGGGGGGTTGTGTCCGGCATGCCTATGGTCCTTTGCTCTGAAATGGTATAGGGAAGGATGCAGGCTCCGAGCAGGCCGGAATCCGCGCCAAGTTCAGCGGCAATAATACGCGTTCCGCGATTCGCATCGCCATTTAGAACTGCGCTGCCGGGTTCGGTGAGCCGGTAAACATAGCTGCGCTGGCGCGCCTCAGTGAACAATGCCGGAGAAAACAGATTCCAGGCATTGGCCAGGCCACCGCCAACAACATAGAGAGGTAAGTTGAGCGTGTTTACAAGGTCGCCGATGCCAATACCAAGCGCGCGCCCAACGTCGTCAAAGACGCGCTGCGCGTCAGCCGATCCGTTTTCCGCCAGGTCGGCCAGGTGGCGTGTCGTGAATTCAGGATTCTTATGCGATAATGTCGCAATTGCCGGTGCTCTACCGCTTTGCGCCGATTCAAGAGCGATGCGGCGCACAGCGGTAGCTGAGGCATACATTTCGAGGCAGCCGCTACTGCCACACCCGCAAGCTGGCCCGTCAGGCCATATATTGATGTGGCCAGCTTCGCCCGCCATGCCATGCGCCCCGTGCCAGATCTTCCCCTGCAGAACAACACCGCCGCCAATACCTGTGCCCAGGGTAAGCATGCAGAGCGAATCGATGCCGAGTGTACGGCCGCTTCCCAGCACGCACTCCGCCAGAGCGGCAACGTTCGCATCACTCTCCACCGTAACGGGCATATCCAGGCAGGCTTCGATCTCTTTGCGAAGTTCAAATCCATCCCATCCAGGAAGGTTCGGTGGATTGTGAAGACGTCCTGCCGGCAGTTCAAGCGGACCGGGCGTACCGACGCCGATTCCAATAAGTTCATACTGTCTGGAATGGCAGGCCAGCAGCTTTCGAATGCCGCCGCACATATCCTCAACTACAGCATGCCTGCCTGCGAAGAGGCGCGTGGGCAGAAGAATTGTCTCGATCAACCCAGACGCTTGCGTGTATGCCGCGACGCGCAGATTCGTTCCGCCTAAATCTACCCCAACTGAAAAAGAACTCATACGCAGCCAAGTCTCAAAGTACTGGAGGTTGACTTCACATCCAGGTTTGCAAGCTGGGCAACAAAATGATGCCCGGACAAGGTTTCGCTGTGATTCGACTCACGGCAGGCGCAGTCTAATCACAACCCTCTGCAATATACACGAAAAAAGTGAAGGTGGAAACGATTCCATTCTGAGTGGTATCGTTTCCTTTGCCGACGCTTGTTTTTCCTATACGCAAGTTGTCATGAAATAATTTCCGGCATGGCGGCAGGATTGCACCCACAGGAATTTCTGAGCACCAGCCTGGTCTCAAGTTTCACCTGGTCTTGCCGTTTCTTGGTCAGCTGATGTTTTTTCTTCTTGGTAGGGAAGAGCTGTTCAAACAATATTTCCGCTGCTATTCGGCCCAAATCTTCCACTGGCTGCTGAATGACACTGATCGACGGTCTCAGAGTGGAAGCCAACTCAAAATCGTCGAAGCCAAGCAGGGCTACGGACTTCGGAATGGGCACTTTCATCTTCTGTAGTGCTTCGAAGGCATAGATGGTCGTACTGTTCTTGACAGTAAAAATGGCATCCGGAGGTTGAGAGGCTGCCAGGTTACTTTCGATTGCGTATTCCGCGGACTTGTAATCCTTGACGGACATGTCGATCATTGTAGGCAGACCGGCTTCTTCAATCGCGTGACGGTATCCGCGAAGACGCTCGCGTATGGTGTAGAGCGTGGTTTCGCCACCAAGACACAAAATTCGTTTGTAACCGTGCCCGATCAGGTGCTCAATGGCGATGCGAGCGCCGTTGTAGTTATCCGCGACCACGCTGGGAACGTCTGTTTTAGCAACAGGGCGGTCGAAAGAAACCACAGGAGTTGAGATTCTGCCGAGAAACTCACCCAGCGACTCACTCTGATAGTTCGCCGGGGCCAGCAGCAGGCCATCGGTGCGGTGGCGCATCAGCACATTGAGGTTTTCCATCTCGATGTGCGGATCGTTGTTCGTAACCGTGACAATCAGCAGGGAATCGTTGGCTCGCGCAATCTCCTGCGCAGCCTCGGCGCAGCTTGAAAAAAACGAGTCCGCAATGCTGGGGATGACCAAGCCGATGGTTTTGGTGCGCTCGCCTTTAAGGATTCGCGCCGCCTGGTTCGGCATATACCCAAGCTGCTCGATCACCGAGTGCACGCGATTCAGGGTACGCGGGCTGACACGATTGCCGCCGTTAATGACTCGTGAAACCGTAGTCGTCCCGACTCCGGCCTTGCGTGCTACGTCTGCGAGCGTGGGGTGCGAACCAGTTTTGCTCATCGAACCTGAGTGCAGTCTACGGCTTCTTTCAAACTTGCACCAGTATTCAGGCAGTCTTGGATGCTGTCAATGCTTCGACACTTTCCAGCGCGGCATCCTCGGCAAATATCTTTGTCTCACCTTCACCCAGAGGTAACATTTGTGCGGCCATGCCCGCTCTACGGGCGGCGTCTAACAATCGCGGCAGCGGCTCATCCATTGGCTCTGCGGAAAGGCAAAACGTGGCGTAGTGCATGGGGACCATAGTCTCCGCGCGAAGATCGGCAAAAATCTGTAGTGCATCTTCCGGGCTGGCGTGCACGGAGCGGAAACTATCCGGTGAATAAGCTCCTATAGGCAACAGTGCTATCTGCGGCGCGAGACGCTCGCGAATCTCATCGAAGCCGTCAAAGTACCCAGTATCACCGGAGTGATATACCGATTGCTCACCGTTCCGAATCGCGTATCCACCATAGCCGCGGTGCCTGTCTGTCATCTTGCGCGCCCCCCAGTGTTTTGCCGGAGTGAGCGTGATTTCGACATCGCCGAGCCGCATCTTCTGCCACCACACCAACGACGTAACGCTCGAAAATCCAAGCCCGGAAGCCAGGTCATTCACGTTCCACGGAACAATCACGGCGGGCGCTTTGCCAGTGAGCTTGCGCGTATGGCGGATGATCCTCCGCAGCGACGGAAGATTCAGATGGTCCATGTGCGCATGTGTTAGCAAGACCGCGTCGATAGGCGGCAGATGCCTGATGGCCACGCCTGGACGCCGCAACCGGCGCAGAACGATAAGCCAGTTGGCAAACACCGGATCAACCAGCAGATTCAGTCCGCCAATTTGAATCAGAAACGAAGAGTGACCAATAAAGGTCACTCCTAATTCTCCTTCTTGCGCCAGTACTGGCTTATGCTGCTCACCCTGCATCGGCTGGAATGCCGCGCGGCCTATTAATCGAAAAATAAAACCGAGATTCGGACGTCTAGCCAAAGTGTCTCCTGCACTTAGACAGATGCGAGAGACCCCCGATTTGATGCCGCAAATCTACTGAGCGTCGGCCTTAGCCACAGCCGCTTCAGCGGCCTGGAAGCCAATCTTCGAATGTGTTCCGTCGCAGAATGGCTTATTCGTCGATCCGCCGCAGCGGCAGAGTGAGAAAACAGGTTTACCCGTCAGGTCCCACTCTTTGCCGTCTGCATCGAGAAGTTTGCAGGGGCCTTCCACGCGGTAAGGACCATTCGGACGCACCGTAATCTTGACTTCATTTTCAGACATTTTGATTTGCTCCTGAGAAGAGATAATGCTCGCTTTTTGAGTGTAAATTCATCTACTGACCCGACATGACAATTGGCAGCGTCGGGGTCGTGGCCCCTTCCGCATTTTCAATGGTGACGCCGAAAGCCTTCGCATCCACGCCGGTCGGCAGCGGCGGCAACACGACGCTCGCAGTTCCATTTACGTCAGGCCGGAAAAGCCCCGCGGGAATAGGCGCCTGTCCGTTTGCTGGAATGAGCCACAGCTCATACGTCTTGTTGGCCTTCACCGGGCGCAAATCGCTTGCGACAAAAATCAGCGCGCCTTTGCCACTTTCGTAAATCACGTGCGCGGTGGGTTGCGCCGCGGCCTTCACTTCTGTCAGTGAGACGCGCTTGGCTGTTTTCGAATTGAGCACGTCGAAAATTTGTTGCGCGCGAGACACCTGAGTTGAAAGCTGTGTGACCTGATAGCGTTGCGCATCTAGCTGCTCTCGCAGATCGTGCGCCGTATTGCCCAGGTACGCGGCCAACAGCAGAGCGGCCGCAGCCGCAATCCAACCCAGTCCGCCGAACAGGTTCCACGAGCGTGCGGGCGGCTGCGTCCTTGCTGGACTGGTTGTCTCTACATTCTTTGCGCCGGATTCTGCGCGCAGGCGCCTCATAAAGCGCTCGCGTGCTTCTGCCGGAAGCGGCTCCTGCGGCACGGTGAGGCTAACCAGAGATAAGTCCCCAAGAATATTGGCAAGCTTCCTGCGGCAGTCCGCGCATCTGTTCAAATGCTGCTGTGCTGCCGCGTCAGCAGGCGCGAGTGAGCGCAACGCGTAAAGCGCCAGGTCTTCTTCCGGAATGTGGTCGCTGTAAATCAAGCTTGCAGGGCCTTTCGTAGCGAAATTAAAGCAAGGCGAATGCGCGTCTTGACCGTGCCCAGCGGGTCTCCGGTCTTTTCCGCAATCTCCGAGTGTGTCATGCCCTCAAAGAAGGCCAGTTCTAATGATTTCTGCTGCTCTTGCGGCAGATTTTGCATGATGGCGCGAAGCTTCTCCATCATCGCGCTCCGCTCCGCCTCATTGGCCAGATCTAATGACGAGGGCAGCGCCACTTCGTCGACTGGATCCGACGGATGCCGTCGGCGAAGCACATCGATGGCCCTGTTCCGGCCAACGACAGCCAGCCAGCCACCAAACGATCCGCGCCCAACGATAAACGAAGAGGCGCCGCGCCACACCTGCATGAGCACTTCCTGCATCACATCTTCCGCTTCATGTGGATCGCGCAATACTCGCAGGGCAACGGAGTAGACGATCCTGGCATAGCGGTCGTAGAGGGAGGCCATTGCCTTCTCGTCCTGCTGCGCTATGAGTCGCAGCAGTTCGGCGTCAGTCGGGCTTTGCGCGCCGCTGTCTTTCATACGCGCCAGTCCGCCCTCCGGATTTTGCAAACTCTCAGGCATTAGTGTGCAAGCAGGTATTCTACATAAGGGACAAGTATCTCTCTATGAAGATGCGTCTGGATAAGTTATTGTTGGCGCGCCGGCTTGCCCCCACGCGGGAAAAAGCGCAGGCCCTGGTGCTTGCCGGCAGAGTGCTGGTCGACGAACAGAAGATTGACAAGCCAGGCAGCAGCATCGCTGAAGACGCCGCCATTCGCATTCTCGGCGATCATCTACGCTATGTCAGCCGAGGAGGATTCAAGCTGGAAGCGGCCCTGCGGCACTGGAACATCGACTTGACCGGGCGCTTCTCCCTGGACGTTGGAGCGTCCACCGGAGGCTTTACTGACTGCATGTTGCAACACGGCGCGGCAAAAGTGCTGGCCATTGACACGGGTTACGGCCAGATCGCACAAAAACTGCGCGCCGATGCGCGCGTGACGCTGATGGAGCGCACTAACGCCCGGCATATCAAGCCCGGCGAGCTGCCGAAGGGCATCACATTTCTCGGCATGGACGTTTCTTTTATCTCGACAACACTGGTTCTGCCGGCCATCGTTCACGCCGCATTTGAACAATCAAACGTTTCTGCTGAGATCGTGGTCCTGGTCAAGCCACAGTTCGAAGCCGGCCGGGAACATATCACAAAAGGAGGCATAGTGCGTGATCCGGCAGCGCATCAGTTGGCTATCGACAGGGTCGGCGCATGTGTTGAGTCTCTGGGTGGTGAAGGCATCGAGGTGATAGATTCACCAATCCTCGGAGCGGAAGGGAACCGGGAATTCCTGCTGCACGCCCGCTTCCTGCACAAGGAAAACGTACTGGCGGCGTGAATCCATCCTGCACCTGAAAAATGTGTCCCCAGCGCCTTGCCCTGAGAGAAAGCGAAGGGTCTCGCAGAGACTTGGGGCGTATTGCGATTACACTGGAAACCTGATGCGACGCATCGCCATTATTTCCAAGCCGCAGAAAGAAGAGCTGACTACGCTTCTCCCTGAGCTGATTCTCTGGCTGCGGGCTCGCGGCTTTGAGCCCATCCTTGATCCCGTCAGTGGAAACTATGCGCAGGAAAAGAACGTCATCCCACGCGACGAGCTTCCGGCCGCCGACCCGGAACTGGTAGTTGTATTAGGTGGCGACGGCACACTGCTGGCGGCGGCGCGCGTCTTTGCCAAGACAAGCGTTCCCATCATGAGCGTGAACCTCGGCTCGTTGGGATTCCTCACGGAAGTGCGCCTTGCTGACATCTATTCCACTCTGGAAGGCTGGTGTGAAAGCTGCTGCGCCATTGAATCACGCGCCATGGTTCACACCGAGCTGTGGCGCGACGGCAAGCTTTTCTCCGACCACGAAGCGCTGAATGACGTAGTCGTCGCGAAGGGCGCAATCGCCCGCATGGTGAACTTCACTATCAGGCTCGACAATCAGTTGGTCGCTTCTTTCCGCGCCGATGGTGTCATCGTCTCCACTCCAACAGGTTCCACGGCATACTCGCTGGCTGCCAACGGCCCCATCGTAGTGCCCAACGTGGACGCGCTTATCGTCACCCCAGTCTGTCCACACCTGCTCACGCTGCGCCCAATCGTCATGCGCGGCGACAGCAACCTGAACCTGAGCGTCGAAGGCATTCCTGACCAGACATATCTGACGATAGATGGACAGGAAGCAATTCCTCTGAAACTAGACGACGAGCTGCGCTGCCGCCGTTCCGATTACGCCGTGCGTCTGGTCCGTCTCGGCCATGGATCGGCCGGGTTCTTCGATGTACTGCGTTCTAAGTTGAAGTGGGGAGAACGCTGAGTAAGAGCGCAGTCCCTTTTTCTGCTCCTCCCCGTCTAACCAAGAAGCATGGCCTGAGCGTTCTCGTTGAGGTTTAGGTAGGTAGAGGTTTTAGGCAAAAGCACCGGGGCTTTAGCCCGGTGAATAATGAGGACTAAGGAAGGGCTTTAGCCCTGGAGCTTTTTCCGGTTTCAAAGATGGTCAGCCTTTTCCAAAGCGAAAAATCCCAACGACGAATCAGCAACACCGCCGCTCTGTCGATAGCGCTGCATGCGCTGCTGCTGGCGATTATCGTCGCAGGTTCGATCCATGCGCGTCATATCGTCATCTTCAGACCCATGACTCAGGGATCATCGCAGCAGATAGCCGTGGTCGCGGTCAGCCGGGGCGCTTTAGCGGCAGTATTGGCATCTGAGCATCCAGCACTCACTGAGCAGACGAAAGCAGCGCAAATCAACATAACGCACCACCTGCCCCCGGCAAAACCAAAAACCACAAACCAGGCCTTACAGTCATCTCGCGCTCAAACCAATCAGTCTTCGCCTCGAGTAAGCAATTCAAACGTTACCGGGCAGGGAAGTGACGCGCAGAGCATGTACCCGGCCTACCCCATTCTCTCGCCGTCACCGCAAGTCCGCGACCGCGCTCTGCTGCCGCAAACAACCCAGAGAATCATCGTAGATGTGGATCTCGATTCAAGCGGGCGCATCACGCAAACCATTCTTGTAAAAGGCATGGGAAACGTCCTTGATCAGCTTGTGCTGGACACGGTGAGCGCGTGGCAATTTCACCCAGCCATGGTCAACGGCCAGCCGGTTCCGTCCAAAATCGAGCTAGTCTTTCCCTTCGACCGGAACTACCCGGAGATCGATTAGCTACTTCTTCGTAGTAAGTTCCTGGAGCAGCACTTTAGCCTTGTCCGCCAATGTCTGAGCGCCGTCGAGATCATTCTCCGCCAATGCCTGTTTCGCCTTGGTCAGGAATGTCTTGATCTGGGTAGAAGTCAACTGTTCATCGCTGCTGAGTGAGCGTTTGATTCCGTTCAGTCCGTTTTCTGTGTCGTTGATCTGGCGCTCGATGTTCTGCCGCCCCTGGGAGCTCACGGCTTCTTCCGTCGATGAAAGCTGACCAATGGGCGAAGTGTCTACTGCCGCGTTGTTCCCGGCTTGCGCTGGCTGCTGCTCGTTCTTCTCCGTCCCTTGCGTGTCACTCTTCGCTACTGAAGGTTTATGGCGTGCAACTTTTCGCGGATGAGCAGGCTCCGGCATTTCCGGCGGCGCAGTCGCAACGGCGACATCGGGAAGAGATGGCGGCGGCAGCGCCGGAAGATTCGGAATATAGACCATCTTTGATGGCGGAAGAATAGGCGCCTGGACCTGGGGCTGCGCGGGTGTTTTGACCTGCTTCTGGCAGCCAGACAGGGACATGGCTAACAATGCAACCACCGCAACTTGACTTGCGGTTTTCATGCCCAAGGCTCCTTTGAAAGGGTCGTACCCGTAGCGGCGTCTGCTTCCAAATGGCCGCGCAATTTCACATCTGAAGGGGCTGCGACTGGTATTTTCAACGTAAATGTCGTCCCCTGGCCTACTCGTGATTCTACGTCAACATGGCCATTATGAAGCTGAATAATTCGATAAGTCATGGCCAAGCCGATACCGCTGCCGCCTCTCTTGGTCGTGAAATAAAGATTGAAAATCTTGGGCCGCACTTCATCCGGGATACCTTCCCCCTCATCGGCAATGCTCAATGCCGCCCAGCGTGAGTCTTCCGTAAGCCGGACTCGCAGTGTACCACCCATGACCATCGCCTGCGCCCCGTTCAGCACGACATTCAGGAGTGCCTGCTGCATAAGATCAGCATCAATCTTGGCGATGACCGCGCGCCCCGGCACTTCGTTAATGACGCGCACGTCGCGCGTTTCCAGTTCCGCCGAGGCCAGCATCAGCACGGAATTCACAACCTGTCGCAGGTCCTGATCATGCAGCTTCAGTTCAACTGGTCGCGAAAAATCGACCAGCGTCTGCACTACGCGGTCGAGGCGCTGAATCTCGTTCTGAATCACATCCAGATGACGAAACGCGGGAGCGTCCTGCGCATTCATCTTGTTCCGCAGCAGCTCCAGATGCACAACAATGGCATTGATCGGATTCTTTACCTCGTGGCCTACGCCCGAAGTCAACTGCCCAATAGCTGCCAAACGGCGCGATAGCTCCAATTCAGATTCGATTTCCTGCACCGACTCGCTGTCGTGCAGCGTGAGCAGCGCCCCCAGGCCCTGTCGCTGTTGCGGGGCCCGGTCGTCATAAATGAAGTCGAGCGAAACCTCGACCTTCCGACCCGTCTCCGTTGTGATTTCTTCCTGCACCAATGAAATGCCGCGATCGAACGCCTCGCGCACAATTCGACCGAGAACCGTACTGCGATCAAAAATTTCCGGCACCTTTGCGCCCAGAATGTGGTCCCGGTCCACGCCAAGAAAGCGCTCAACTGAACTGCTCACCAGCACCGCGCGTGCGTCCTGCGTAAACAGCATCATGCCGTCCTGCAGATTGGAGAGGATCTGGTCGAGGTTTTCTTTCAGGGCCGAGAAGACCTCCTCCACATTCTTCATGCGGCGGCCCAAACGCTCGATCTTGTGCGAAACCTGCACGACGGTGTCGCCCGAGTCGCCTGAATCGCTAGAATCTCCGGCCTCCAGTTCGCCGGCGGGCCCGGATTCAGGCATCTGCAGTTGGGACAGCGCATCCAGTCGGCGGCTGATCTGTTCAATCGGCTGGAAGGCGAGATTGCCGACAAAAACCGAAACAATCAGCGCGACCATAATCGCCACTACAATCAGCGTTGCCGCGTTTTCAATCCATGGGCGGAATGTCGCGCTCAAAAATGTCGTACGAACGCCGATGCGCACGCTGGCTATCGTCTGCCCCTGGCGCACCAACCCAAGAGTGACGTTATAGACTCGCGGCGGTCCGAAGACCACGTCAAGGATCTGCTTCACTGAGGCGTGAAGCAGTGAAGCATAATCCGGACGTTGCGGCAGCAACTGGTCCTGCTGGGTTGGGTCGGTGCTCAGATAAGCGCGACCTTCGCCGTCCGCAATGGCCACGTCAAACACGGTAGGCGAATAGCTGATAACAGAACCAAGAGACGCATTTAACGCCGCATCATTACGCAGCGCCGTGGCCACAGCTGCCCGCAACTGGGCCGGGTCATTCGCATTGATGATCACATTGCGTGTCCCGTTTTCAATGGCCTGCCGGGTGGCGAACTGAAGTTGGTGCGCGATGATGTCAGTCGCGCTGTAGGACTGCTCGATGTGCTGCTGCAGCATCTCGCCGAAATAAAGCCACGAGAGCACGCTGACCACGACGAACACCATCACGGTGATCGCCACCACGAGTTTGGTCTTGAGTCGCATCTGCCTTTTCGAAAACGCCCGTCGCTACTCTTCGGCAGCGTCCGTATTGCTGCTTGCGCTTCCGTACTCCTTCAACTTGTTGTGCAGAGTCTTGAGGCTGATACCCAGAATTTCAGCAGCTTTTGTCTTGTTGTTGTTCGTCGATGCGAGCGTCTTGATAATCAACCGGCGCTCGGCCTCATCTACAGTCGTGCCTACTTCCACCTGAATCGAATTCCCGTCGTCGAGCGGCTGCCGCGTCGGCCTGCTTCCGAATCCCGGAGGAAGGTGCTGGCTGCCCAGATAACCTTCCCCGCAAAGAATCACGGCGCGCTCGATAGCATTGCGCAACTCGCGCACATTACCCGGCCAGTCGTATGCCGTCAGGCGCGACAGCATTTCCTCGCTGATCCCAGCCACCTGGCGGTCATGCTTCTGGTTCATGTCCCGCAGCATCGAATCAACAATCGCCGGAATGTCTTCCTTGTGCTCGCGCAGCGGCGGCATGTGGATGTTAAAGACGTTTAGCCGGTAATAAAGGTCGCCGCGCAAGTGGCCGTCGGCCACTGCGTCATCTGGATTCTTGTTCGTCGCTGCTAGAACACGGACATCGACTGGCGACTCAATCTTGCTGCCTAGACGCCGCAGCTTGCGGTCTTCCAGCACCCGCAGCAGCTTGGCCTGTGTCCCAATGGGCATTTCGCCAATTTCATCCAGCAAGAGCGAGCCTTCCTCGGCCAGCTCAAAGCACCCGGCGCGGCGCTCCAGCGCCCCGGTAAATGCTCCTCTCTCGTGGCCAAAAATTTCACTCTCGATCAGCGTCTCGGGAATCGCCGCGCAGTTCACCGCGACAAACGGCTTGTTCTTGCGCGGACTCAGATCGTGTAGCGTTCGCGCCACCAGCTCTTTGCCTGTTCCGCTCTCTCCGGTAATCAGCACAGAAACATTGCTCGTGGCCACCCGCTCGACAAGCGCGAAAAGCTCCTGCATCTTCCTTGACGACCCGACCAGCGATCCAAGCACGCCTGTATCGCGCAGCTTGCGCCGTGTGACTTCAAGCTCCTGCTGCGTCTCGCGCTGGCGGGTGGCGTTGGCAAGGATCGACCGCAGCCGGTTTGGATCAATCGGCTTCTGGATGAAGTCGTACGCGCCGATCTTCATCGCTTCTACGGCTTCCGCAATGCTGCCCTGCGCGCTGATTACGATTACCGCCTGGTCCTGCTGCTTCAGCTCGCTGAGACGTTCCAGCAGCTCCAGGCCGTCCATGCGCGGCATCTTCAGGTCCGTAAGGACAATGCCTGGCTGCCACGCCTGCGCGCGTTCCAGCCCCTCCAGCCCGTCGCGAGCCGTGTCGGTGCGGTATCCCCACCCTGAGACGAGTTCAGCTAGCCCCATCAGGGCGTTTTCCTCGTCTTCTACGATCAAGACTTTTTCTTGTACTGGCATTCTTTCGGGCGTTACGACCTCATCTGGGGGCTTCTTCGTTTGTAACACGGCAGCCTATCGTTTGACTTGGGTATAAGCAAATGAAGGGCCACTTTCATTGCATGACCGCATTTCCTGACCAAGCAAGTTTGATTAGCGAGACACCTGCAGCGATAAACCCCACATAAGTGACAAAGTTCCCGGATATGATGACGGTGATGACTGCCGATGAGATCAAGAAACTGCTCAGGCTTGAACCGCATCCGCGGGAGGGCGGATGGTTTATTCAAACTTGGCGCGCGGAAGAGATGATCCCAAAGCCCGCGTTGCCAGCACGCTATCCCGCCGAACGCACTGCAGGAACCGCGATCTACTACCTTCTCGAATCCCACACGTTTTCCGAACTGCATCGCCTCGCGTCTGACGAAATATTTCATTTCTATCTCGGCGATCCGGTGGAGATGCTGCAGCTCTGGCCGAACGGCAGTATTAAGACCGTCGTCCTCGGCCAAGATATTGGCGCGGGTCAGCATGTGCAGTTGCATGTACCGAAAAATATTTGGCAAGGCTCGCGGCTATTTCCCGGCGGCGGCTTTGCGTTGCTTGGATGTACGGTGAGTCCTGGGTTCGACTATGCCGATTATGAATCAGGCAAAAGGGAAGCACTGATTGAGCAGTATCCGCAAGCGCAGGAGATGATTAATTTGCTCACGCACATTTAGCGGAATTGCAAAGAGCAACGACTACTAAAGTCTTGTCATCCTGAGCGGGGCGTAAACGAAGTGAAGTCGAAGAGCCTGCCCTGAGCTTCCCGAAGGGACCTGCATTTTGTTGCCCACTACGAATCCTGGTAAAACGACTTAGATCCTCAGGCATCACGCCGAGTGCGGAAAAAATCCTTAAGAATAGCGCCACATTCTTCACCAAGAATACCGGCCGTCACCGGCATCTTGTGGTTCAGCTTGGGATGGTTCATCACTTCCAGCACCGACCCGACCGCCCCAGCTTTCGGATCGGCTGCGCCGTAGACGATCCGCGCCAGGCGGGCATGAATCATGGCTCCGGCGCACATGGCGCAAGGTTCGAGCGTTACATATAGTTCGCAGTCGAGTAAACGATAGTTGCCGATTGCATACGCGGCTGCACGTATGGCTACAATCTCGGCGTGGGCAGTCGGGTCAACATCACGCAGCACTCGGTTCTGACCTCGCGCGATGATCTTTCCCTGCTTAACGACGACCGCTCCGATCGGGACCTCTCTCGCTGCCGCTGCCAGACGCGCCTCTTCAAGCGCCTCCTGCATGAAGGGTTCATCCAGCATCTTGTTATTTGGCAGCTGGCTTTTCCAGATGGCCACCGAAGGCGAAGCGCATCGCGGAGAGAAGCTTGTCAGAGTAATCCGCCAGTCCGCGTGAGCTGAATCTTTCATAGAGCGCGGCGGTGAGCACATGTGCTGGCACGCCCTCATCGATAGCCGCCTTCACCGTCCAGCGGCCTTCACCGGAGTCGGAGACGCGGCCGCCGAATTTAGAAAGCTCGGGGTCTCCCTGAAGTGCTGAAGCCGTGAGATCGAGCAACCATGATGCGATGACGCTGCCGCGACGCCACACTTCAGCGATGTCCGGCAGGTTGAAGTCGTACTGGTAGTGTTCGGGGTCGCGAAGAGGCGTGGTTTCTGCGTCGATCTCGTGTGTATCTTTGCCAACATTGGCTGCTTTTAATATGCCGAGGCCTTCAGCATAGGCGGCCATGATGCCGTATTCGATGCCGTTGTGTACCATTTTTACGAAGTGGCCGCCACCGCTTTCGCCGCAGTACAGGTAGCCTTGTTCCGCGGCCGTCGGAGTGCCTTCACGGCCAGGGGTGCGCGATATATCTCCAATGCCGGGGGCAATGGCATTGAAGATGGGATCGAGATGCTCGACGACATTCTTGTGACCGCCGATCATCATGCAGTAGCCGCGCTCCAGCCCCCATACGCCGCCGCTGGTTCCCACGTCGACGTAATTGATGCCCTTGGGTGCAAGTTCTTTGGCGCGGCGAATATCGTCGATGTAATAGGAGTTGCCGCCGTCGATAAGGATGTCGCCCTTCTGGAGATGAGGAACGATCTCGGCAATCGTGTCGTCGACGACTGCGGCAGGTATCATCAGCCAGATCGCGCGTGGAGTACTCAGTTTGCCAACGAAATCCGCGATTGAAGCGGAACCACCGACGCCCTTTTCCTTTGCCAGATCTTGAACGGCTTTCGCCGATCTGTCGAAGACGACGCACTCATGGTTATTGCGCGCGAGGCGACGAACCATGTTCGCTCCCATTCTTCCCAGTCCCACCATTCCGAGTTGCATAACGCTTCCTTTCGATTCGTTCGTGATGCGTTTCCTGAAGAAGTATCGACGCTCTAAAGATTAGCTTATTTCATTTTGTAAATACGTGAATTTGGCTGACGGTTTCAAAGATTGGGATTAGGCTGGACGGAACGCTCCTATTTGCGCGTGCTGACGCGGATTTGAAGGCAGAAATCGATATGGCGGCTGTTGCTTTGTGCACACTAGTGGTTCAGCCCTGATAGGATTCTGGAGCGCCTAAAAAGCAACAAGCTCAAATGCTTGATTGATTTCGCATTCCGATGAGACACGTCTTTATCTCGTATTGCCACGAGGACGCCGATTTTGTCCATGTGCTGGAAGACCAGCTCAAGCAGGCCAGCTTTGCCGTCTGGAAAGACCGGGAACTGAGGGCTGGTGACGACTGGCATGCAGAGATCGAGAGCGCAATCAGGCTCGCTTCGGCAGTCATTCTTGTCCTTTCCGAGACGGCACTGACATCGGAGTACGTGAATTTTGAATGGGCCTTTGCTGCCGGTGCGGGAGTTCCGATCCTGCCGCTGCTGCTGAAGATAAAAGCCGATCGTCTGCATCCGCGGCTGAGGGCTTTGCAGTTTCTCGATTTTTCGAATTACATGCTCCGTCCATGGGACGAGCTGACACGGTCTCTGAAGGTCCTGGCGAATGTAGAGCGGCAACTCACGATGGCAGTTCCAAGGGATGCTCCACGGTTTATTCAGAAGGCTGCACAAGAGTTGGATAGCCCGAATGCTGACGAGCGTATAGCTGCGATTGAGATGCTTGCTGAGAATCACGATCCATCGGTGTTGGAGATCCTGGCGGAGGCTTCGAAGCATCCTGCGCCGGACGTGAGGGATCGAGCGGCTGAGGCGCTGGCGGAGGTACAGGATCTGCGCGCGTTGCCCGCAATCATGGATGCGATTCGATATAAGCGGTGGGATCGGCTGAATGTGTCCACGCTGGCGAAACTGGGCGATGCCGCTGTACCGAATCTGGTAACCATGTTGCGTGATCCCGCCCAAGGTGTCCATGTACGCAGGTGCATTGCCATGGCGCTGGAAGATCTGCGAAATAACGAGGCGGTAAACGCATTGCATGAACTGCTGAAAAGTCCGGAAGGAGAGTTGCGCATACAAGCTGTGAAATCACTGGCCGGCGAACCGCGGGCTCTGCCCTGGATTCTCGAAGCGCTTCAAGACAAAGACACTGACTGGGCGGCGATAAAGGCACTACAGAAGTATCGCGGGCCCGAAGTTGTGGCTGCACTAGTGGAAGGCTTGAAAAATCCGGAGCTCAGCATACGTCAGGCGGCAGTCGGAGTACTGAAAGAGGTGCCGGATGCGAATGCTATTCCTGCGCTGATGGAGGCACTTCGGGATGAAGATAATGTCGTAAGCTGGGATGCTTGTGCAGCAATAGAAAAGGTAATTGATTCTTCTACAATTCCAGCCCTCTTCCAAGTACTGGAGCAAATTCCCAATACTTATACCGGGGGCAATATCAATACCCGGGACAAGATCATCGATCTTCTGGTTGGGTTTAAAGGTGAAATTGTATTGAATGGCTTACTTGCTTTGCTAAAACATCCGGATGTTAGTTTTCGTGGCCGTGCCGCATACGCGCTTGGAGAACTCGGCGATCAAGCCGCCCTCCTTGCCTTGCATCTTGCGTTGAAAGATCCAGACGAAAGAGTTCGAAGTCGGGTCGCGCGTGCAATCGGAATGCTCAAGGACGCAAGCGCTGTACCCGACTTAATCGCCATTTCGCAAAATGAGGGCGAGTTTCATGGAGTACGTGAAGCTGCTGCGAATGCACTCGCAAGTATAGGTACTCGAGAAGCCCGCATAGCCCACAAAGACTGGCAGCGTTACGATAAAGAAAGATAACAGCAAGTTAATGCCACTTCTGCCTACCCAGGATGCTGCTGCGTCATACAGTGGAGAGCTCCCAGTCCCCAGATGAAATCGCCACAGTGGATGCCGATGACTTCGCGAGTGGGGAACAGGTCGGCGAGGATGCTTAGGGCTTTGCGGTCGTTCCCGTCGTTGAAGGTAGGCACGAGGACGAGTCCGTTGGCGATGTAGAAATTCCCGTAGCTTGCTGGTAGACGCTGCCCTTCAAAGACGACAGGCGCAGGCATGGGCAATTCAACGATGTTGAAAGGCTCGCCTTGTAGATTGCGGGCTGATTTTAAGCGATCCAGGTTTTCGGCGAGCGGCCGGTGGTTGTCGTCGGCGGGGTTTGGTTCAACGACGGTGACGATGGTGTTTTCGTTGACGAAGCGGGTGATGTCATCGACGTGGCCGTGAGTGTCGTCACCAGCGATGCCGTGATTCATCCAAAGGACCTGGTCGATGCCGAGATAGTCGTGGAAAACTTGTTCCATCTGCTCGCGACTTATGCCAGGATTGCGCTGCTGGACTGTGCTGAGGAGACATTCTTCGGTTGTGATAAGCGTACCTGCTCCGTTCACGTCAATCGATCCGCCTTCAAGCACAACACGGTGCTCTCCGATCATCGGTGTCCATTGCTGGAGACTGAGTTCCTTGGCAATTTTATTGGGGACTTCGTTATCAAGTTGCCAGTTATCGTATTTCGCCCAGGCATTGAACTTCCAATTAGTGATGGCCATTGAGTTTTCGTTCTTGATAAAGATGGGACCGGAGTCGCGCGTCCAGACCCGATCAGTGGGCCACTGGTGGAAATAGATGTTGGCAATATTTGCGCCGCTGCGTTGGAGGATATTGCGCGCGCGCTTGGCGGCAGCTGCATCGTTGACGAGAGTGTGAACGAGTTCGACGCGGGAAAGGTGGCGAACGATGTCGGCGTAGACCCATGGGATGGCCGCGAATTTTCTCGGCCAGTCGGAAGCGTTGTGCGGCCACGCGATCCAAGTGGCGATGTGCGGATGCCACTCGGCGGGCATACGGTAATTGTGGTCTCTCGGCGTGCTCATCATTTCTCCAGCGTCGTCGCATCAAGGAAGCGATGGACAATGGGTGAATAGGCATCGATGCGGCGATCGCGCAGGAACGGCCAGTTGCGGCGCACGCCTTCTATCGAGCGGATATCGACTTCGCCGATCAGAATTTCTTCCTTGTCGTGCGATGCTTTTGCGATGATGCGGCCAAAAGGATCAGCGATGAAAGAACCGCCCCAGAATTCAAGCCCCAGACCTTCGACCCGATTGCCTCGCACGTCGCCTTGCTCGTGTCCTACGCGGTTCACAGCTCCGACAAACACCCCATTGGCGATGGCATGAGCGCGCTGGATAGTCTGCCAGGCTTCATACTGCGCTGTGCCGAATTCTTCTTTTTCTGCCGGATGCCAGCCTATGGCCGTGGGATAGAAGAGCACGTTTGCGCCTTGCAGCGCCGTGATGCGCGCCCCTTCCGGATACCACTGGTCCCAGCAGACAAGCGTGCCGATTTTGCCTACGGCCGTATCGAATGCTCTGAAGCCGAGGTCGCCGGGCGTGAAGTAAAACTTTTCATAGTAGAGCGGATCGTCGGGAATGTGCATTTTGCGGTAAAGGCCTGCAATCGAGCCGTCCTGCTGAATGATGACCGCAGTATTGTGATAAAGTCCGGCGGCGCGACGCTCAAAGAGGGAAGCGACGATGACGACTTTCTCCTCGCGGGCGATGACGCTCAGGCGCTCGGTGCTGGGACCGGGAATCGGCTCAGCGAGATCGAAGAGGGCAATATCTTCGCGCTGGCAAAAATACTGAGCGCGGAACAATTCGGGCAGGCAGACAACGTTGGCGCCTTCGCGAGCGGCTTCGCGGACGCGGTCCGCTGCCTTGTCGAGGTTCGCGTCTGGGTCGGGCGTGCAGGACATCTGCACCAACCCGATTCGGTAGCTTGGATTGGAGGGCATGTTAATTCTCTTTCAACGACACATTACAAAATGTTTGTTTAAGGACAGAGAAAAGGCGCAGGCACTTTGGCCCGCGCCTCGATTTCTCACTTAAATTCTATTCAAAAATCAAAATCGCTGCTGCGATGGTGGTTGTCCAGCGTCCGTGTTTGTCGCCGATGGCCGATTGGGTGACGTTTGCGGTCCGCACAATCTTATTTGAGATGCGGTAAATTTCCTTCTTCTCGTCCCAGCTTTTGTCGGGGTCAAAGTCTACATCGAGTGTGGTAGCAAGCATCTCAGCAGCCAGCTCTTCTGCATATTCACCAGCCTGTTCTTCGGTCTCGCCGAAGCTATGGTGCTCGCTCAGGTAGCCATAGGTATTGCGGTCGCTGGGAATGGCGACGCCGATGCTCGATGCGACGAGCCTGTGCGGTTCGCGCGTCGAGTTTTCGGCGACGACGGCAAAGACAACTTCGCCTGGAGAAAGATATTTCAGGCCCTCTTTGCGCGGAATGAGCCTGGCCTGCGGTGGGAAGATCGATGACACGCGAACCAGGTTCTGTGCGGCGATTCCAGCGTCTCGGAGCGCTAACTCAAAGGAGGTGAGGCGTTCCTTGTGCTTGCCAACGCCCTTGGTGAAAAACAGCCGCTTCGGGACCATGCTTTTTCCCAATTCAGATTTCCTCCGGGGATCTTACTTTGTGTTTGGATGCAGGAAAAATGATACGGCAGATTCGGGAGAAATTTCGACGGAAGATTGAGATTTGTGCATGTCCAGTCAATGCCCCATGGCCTCTTCTGGAGGCTTTCTCATCGCCGGCGGCTTGCGCATGACGAAGGGCAGAGGAATCAGACAGGCGATAATAACACTCAGCCACCAGAAGGCATTCATGTAGCTCAGCATGGAAGATTGCTGCACTAGCACCTGATAAGCGTGGCCGACAGCGATCTGCGCGGCCTGGTCAGAGCTTTGACCGAGTTGCATCAGGGAGTGCTTAGTGGCGTCGATGAACTGAGAATAGCGCGCGCTTCCCGCCACAACATTGGCGCCGAGCACGGACTGATGTGTCTGCTGCGTCCGCTGCAGAAAGGTCGTAAGCAGGGCCGTGCCCACACTGCCACCCAGGTTACGCGCGAAGTTGGAGAAGCTGGAAATCTGGTTGTTCTTGTTATAAGGAACACCGACGTAGTTCAGCGTGCTGATGGGGATGAAGACGAAGGCCAGGCCGCAGACCTGGAACATGCGCCAGAGCACGATAGTGCCAAAGCTGGTTTCAAGATCGAGGCGGGTGAGATTGTAGAGGCCGAGCGCCGTAATTGCGTATCCAATGGCGACCAGCAGCCGCGCATCCATTTTGCCGATAAGGCGTCCTGCAAGGGGCATCATCAGCATCAGGATGAAGCCGCCGGGTGAAAGCGCCATGCCCGCCTGCTCGGCTGTGTATCCCATCAGCACCTGTAGGAATTGCGGGATGAGAACAGTCGAGCCGAAGAGCACCATCCCGAGAATGAACTGCAGAAAGATGGCCGTCCCGAAATTCCGGTTCTTAAGCAGCTTCAGATCGACAATCGGATCTTCGTGTCGCCACTCCCATATGGCGAAGGCCACCAGCGCGCACATCGCGAGAATGAAGAACGTCGTAATTTTGCCGTCACCGAACCAGTCTTTTTCCTGCCCTTTGTCGAGTACGAATTCGAGGCAGCCTACACCGATGGCGATCAGGCCCAGGCCCATAGTATCGACCGGACCGGCCTTCTTGCGTTGTTCATTCAAATACGGCGGGTCTTCCACCATTCGCTGGCTGAGGAAGATCGACAGAATCCCGATGGGGATGTTGATGAAGAAAATCCAGTGCCAGGTGAAGTTGTCTGTAATCCAGCCGCCAAGAGTAGGGCCGATGGCCGGAGCGACGACAACGGCCATCCCATAAACGGCGAAGGCCTGCCCGCGCTTGCTCACCGGGAAAGTGTCGGCAAGGATGGCCTGTTCGCTAGGGGCGAGGCCGCCTCCGCCAGCGCCCTGCAGCACGCGGGCAAGAATCAGCATAGGCAGCGACTGGGCAATGCCGCAGAGAAACGAGCAGACGGTAAACACGACCACGCAAGTCATGTAGAAACGTTTGCGTCCGTAACGCGTGGCCAGCCATCCGGAGATGGGAAGCACCACAGCGCTCGAAACCAGATAGCTGGTAAGCACCCACGTCGCTTCTTCCTGGCTGGCGCCGAGCGACCCCGCCATGTGCGGCAGCGCAACATTGGCGATGGAGGTGTCGAGAACCTCCATGAAGGTTGCCAGCGTGACCGTGAGCGCAACCAGCCAGGGATTATGCTTCGGCTTCGAGTTGTGATAGTCGATGTGGTCGGGCACGCCTTACCGTTGCTCGTTTCCGGGGAGATTAAAATTTGTATTGGGTCAACGTCAGACTAACAGCGGCACATGTGCTTTAAGATGGCGCATATGTATATTCATTGCTTTGCTTTTCGCTGGAAACCTGAAGCCAAAAGAGAAGAGATGGAACGCGCCGTCCATGAGATTCAAAATCTTCAGGGGCAGATTCCCGGACTTCTTGAAACATGCGTGGGAAGAAATGACTCCCCGCGCGGGCAGGGATACACTTTCGGCGGCGTGATGAAATTCTCAGACAAGACAAGTTTTGAAGCCTATGGCTCACATCCAGCGCACCAGAAACTGCTGGTCTGGCTGATGCCCTTGATCGAGCCTCTGGAACTCGATTTCGAGGCATAAAGCGGTGTCCGTTTCCGAACAGAGCATGAACGATTCCGGACAGAGTTGCGTCATTCCAGACAAGTATTCACGTTGCGAAACCACATGAATTGAGCAGCTTGCGGGTTATTGCGATTGGCAGATTGGTTGCTGATGGCTAGGCGGGGGTGTTTGCGCCATGTCATCGATCTTCGGCAATCTGCGCTATGCGCTGCGCCAACTGAGAAAGTCGCCGGGGTTTACCTTGACGGCAGTGCTGACGCTGGCGCTCGGCATCGGAGCAACGACCGCCATCTTCACTCTTATCCATGCAGTGTTGCTCAAGTCACTGCCGGTGACGAAACCCGAAGAACTTTACCGCATCGGCAACAAGGTGCACTGCTGCATGTGGGGCGGGTACACGCAGTGGGAAGAGTTCTCGATCTTCAATTACGAGCTTTACAAGCAGTTCCGAGACCACACGCCAGCCTTTTCTGACCTGGCTGCCTTTCAGGCCGGCTCTAATACACTTGGCGTACGACGCGCAGGCAACCAGCAGTCCGCCGAGCCAAGGCTTGGGCAGTTTGTCTCCGGCAACTACTTCCGTACCTTTGGAATTGGAGCCTGGGCTGGGCGGATGCTGACGGATGATGATGACCGCGAAGGTGCATCACCGGTTGCGGTCATGAGCTACCGCGTATGGCAGACGAAATACAGCAGCGATCCGTCAGTCATTGGCTCTACCTTCCAGATCAACAATAAGCCATTCATTGTCGTAGGGATTGCTCCGCCGGGATTCTTTGGCGGTGAACTGAGGAGTTTCGGCGTTCCAGACTTCTGGATGCCCCTGGCGGATGAACCTTATCTTCAGGAAGCAAGCTCAATGTTGAAGGGAGCGAATCTTAACTGGCTCGATATTATCGGCAGGGTGCGCGCTGGCACCGATCCGAAGGCGCTGGAAGCGCAGTTGAAGCTGGAGCTGCGCGAATGGCAGATGAGCCACCTTGCAGACATGAGCCCGCAGGAGAAGCAGTTTCTGCCAAAACAGGCGCTGCACCTGACGCCCGGCGGCGCCGGGGTGACGTCGATGCGGCAGGACTATCAGGAGAGTCTGGTGCTGCTCTTGATTGCCGCAGGATGCGTGCTGCTGATTGCCTGCGCCAACCTGGCCAACCTGCTGCTGGCGCGCGGCATGGCGGGTAGGCAGCAGACCTCGGTTAGGCTCGCGCTGGGTGCGTCGCGCATGCGGATGGTGCAGAAGGCATTGGTGGAGAGCGTGCTGATCGGCATCCTTGGTGGGTTAGCGGGGCTGCTGATTGCGTATGCGGGAACGAGCCTGATTTTGCGCCTCGTATTTATCAACCCGATCAGCTCGGTGCCGATTGAAGCGTCGCCCTCGCTGCCTGTGCTTTTGTTTGCGCTGGGCGTGTCGCTGGTGACGGGAATCTGCTTCGGTGTTGCGCCTGCATGGGTGAGCTCGCACGCCGAGCCGCTCGATGCGCTTAGAGGTGCGAACCGTTCGGTTGCGGGGAAGACGTCGTTGCCCCAGAAAGCGCTGGTGGTGACACAGGCAGCGATTTCGCTGGTGCTGGTGAGCGCGGCGGTGATGTTGTCGCAAAGCCTGCGCAATATGGAGCACCAGAAATTAGGTTTTGAGACAAAAGACCGGATTATCGCGTGGATAGATGGGCCGCTTACCAGCTACCAAGTGGACCAGCTTGAAAAGCTGTATGAACGCATACAGGAGCGGCTGCAGCGCATTCCCGGAGTGCGGAGCGTGGGCATTGTTCAATGGGCGCCTATGAGCGGCGACAACTGGAACACTTCTATACGCGTAGAAGGTAATCCCGAGCCGCGCGAAGGCGACAACTCCTCGTCGAACGATGTGCGCGTCATGCCGGGGTTCTCGGATACGATTGGAGCCCGGATGATCATGGGCCGGCCAATCACAGAGCAGGACACCGCTTCTTCCCGGAAAGTTGCAGTCATCAATGAGGCATTCGCAAAAAAGTTCTTCAAGGGTGAGAACCCTTTGGGTAAACATTTCGGCGAGACAGAGATGAAACACGCCGGGGATTTCGAGGTTGTCGGGATAGCGGCGGACATTCGTTACATACCCTGGGACATGAAGAAACCAATCGATGCGATGTATTTCGTACCCGAAGCGCAGACGGTCCAGTGGGACACGCCTGGGGCTATCAATGGCGAAACGCGCTCGCATTATCTAGGCAACATCGTGCTGTGGGCGCCGGGAAATCCTCCAGGACTGGAGACTAATGTGCGGCAAGCGCTCGCCGAGATCGATCCCAATCTGACCGTCACCGACATCAAAAGCTATGACGACGCGCTTGCCTTCGATTTTTCACAGCACGAATTGATGGCGAAGTTGACATCGCTCTTCGGCGCTCTGGCGCTGGTGCTGGCTGCCGTTGGGCTGTATGGGGTGACTGCTTACACCGTGGAACGGCGCACGAACGAAATCGGCATTCGCATGGCCCTGGGTGCGAATCGTTTTTCAGTAGTGAAGATGGTCATGCGGGGTGCATTCCTGCAGGTAGGTATTGGACTTGCGATTGGAATTCCCGCGGCTATTGGGGCGGGACATGCGATGGCCAGCCAACTGTTCTACGTGCAGCCCTGGAATCCTCTGATTCTGATTGGAGCAACTGCTCTTCTGGGATTGGCCGCTCTGCTGGCGGCTGTCGCACCATCGCAGAGAGCAGCAAGCGTAGAGCCGATGCAGGCCCTGCGCTCGGAATGAAGTTTGTAACGAATGGAGTGACATATGTTAGCCAATCTGCGCTATGCGTTGCGTCAACTGAGAAAATCTCCGGGGTTCACGGTAACAGCGGTGTTGACTCTGGCGCTGGGGATTGGCGCGAGCACGGCAATCTTCACGCTCTTCGATCAGGCGCTGCTGCAAAGCCTTCCTGTGAAGAACCCGCAGGAACTGGTCCTGCTGCGGTTTTTCGGAGAGAACAGCGGGCATGTCAACGAGCAGGGCGGCGACCATCCCGGCGCGCACCCGTATTTCTCGTATCCCATGTATCGCGATTTGCGCGATAAGACCTCGGTCTTTAATGGGCTGATTGCGACAGCGGTCGGCAGCGCCGGGGTGAGCTGGCACAACAGCGCCGAAGCTGTGCCCGCGGAGATCGTGAGCGGCAACTATTTTGATGTACTCGGCGTGCGGCCTGCCGTCGGGCGGCTCTTTGCCAACAGCGACGAGACGGCGCTGGGAGCCAATCCGGTTGTCGTGCTTAGTTTTGATTACTGGAAGAGACGGTTTAACGAAGACCCAACCATCGTGGGGCAGACCATTGCTCTTAATGGCACGGCGTTTACCGTGGTCGGTGTGGTTGCACCCGGTTTTGAAAGCGCAGTGTGGGGCGACCGTCCGCGCGTCTTCATTCCGATGACAATGCAGAAGACCATCGCTCCGGACAATGATCTTACAGATCGGCGTTCTATCTGGCTCAAGATCATCGGACGCCTGCCAGCCGGTCACACAACGAAGCAGGCTGAGGCCGCATTGAATCCACTGTGGACTTCGCTCCGCGAGATGGAATTTAAGGACCTGCACGACCAATCGGCACGCGAGCACGAGAAATTTGTGGCCACATCACACCTGAGCGTTGTCGATGCGGCAAAGGGCTTCTCGCCGATGCGCGAGGATGTAGAAACACCGCTGAAGATCCTGATGGGTATGGTGCTGCTCGTGGTCGCAATGGCGGCGGTGAACATGGCCAGCCTGCTGCTGGTGCGAGCGGCTGGCCGCGTGCGTGAATTTTCCATGCGGTATGCGCTGGGAGCGCGCACGGGCGACATCGTCCGCCAGTTGCTTACAGAAGGCCTGCTGCTTGGTTTGGGGGGAGCGGCGTTAGGCATACTGATCGCTCCCCAAATGGCTCGTGGGCTGATTGCCTGGCTTTCGACGACCCTTACCGATACGCCTTTTACGGCAACGCTCAATCCTGACATTCTGACCTTCGCATTAGGCATAACGCTGGTCGTCAGCATTCTGTTCAGTCTTGCGCCGGCGGTGCAATTTCTGAAACCCAATCTGGTGGATTCACTCAAGCAGCAGAGCGGCACGGGCACGAGCGGATCGCTCAAGTTCCGTAGAAGCTGTGTGGCTTTGCAAATTGGCTTCAGCCTGCTGTTGCTGGTTGGCGCAGGACTTTTTATGCGCACAATTCAGAATCTGCATAACGTAAATCCCGGGTTCGCGACCGACCATCTGCTTACGTTCGACCTCTCGCCTGAGATGGCGGGTTATCAGGGTGATTCTGTTGCAGCGGTCGAAGTGAGAGTGCTTGATGCGCTCGCGACGCTGCCGGGCGTGCGCGGCGTGGCAGCAACCAATGATCCCGAACTGGCCGATGACGATGTAAATGGCAGTATGGACATCACCGGATACACTCCAAAGCCGGATGAAGAAGTGGACGCCGAAGTACCGTGGGTAAGTCAGGACTATTTCTCGACGATGGGCATCCCGCTTCTGGCAGGTCGCGGCTTTACCAAAGCCGATATAGCCGGAGCGCAGAAAGTGGCTGTTGTGAATGAAATGTTTGCCCGCAAGTACTTCGGCTCGCCGCTGAATGCGTTGGGACATCACGTGAGCCGGAGCCGACGCCCTGTAACCGACACAGCGATTGTCGGCGTTGTGCGCGATACAAAACACACGACTGTGCGCGATGAGGTCCGGCCAACTGTGTACCGGCCATTTGTGCAGGGTGAAAAGCCGACATATCTTACTATGTATCTGCGCACATGGCAGGCGCCCACAGCTGCCGCAAACGAGGTCCGAGCAGCCGTGCAGCACATCGACGGGAAGCTGATTGTAGATGACCTGCGCACCTTGCAGAACCAGATTGACGACACCATCAGTACCGAGCGGATGATTGCGATGCTGGCCTCCGTCTTTGGCGCGCTCGCGGCATTCTTGGCGGGTATTGGCCAGTATGGCGTGCTCGCGTATTCAACCGCGCAGAGGACTCGGGAGATCGGCATCCGCATGGCGCTGGGAGCACAGCGGCTTACAGTAGCCAGGCTCATTCTGCGAGAAGTGCTACTGCTGTCCGCCGGAACAATATTGATTACGCTGCCGATAGCATTTCTCCTAAGCCGCACTTTGCATGACCAACTCTTCGGCGTTTCACCGGCTGATCCTCTGGTATATCTCGGAGGTGTTCTGATGATCGGCATCGTCGCGTCTCTGGCAGCGCTCCTGCCTGCGCGCAGGGCGGCTTCGATTGAGCCCATGCAGGCGTTGAGAACGGAATAGGGAGAATCCTGTTGGCAACCATCTGGAATGATCTTCGCTATGCATTACGGCAATTGAGAAAGTCTCCGGGCTTTGCGTTGACGGCGGTGCTAACGCTGGCGCTGGGGATTGGCATGAATTCGGCTGTCTTTACGGTTTTCAATCAGGTATTGCTGCGCAATCTTCCTGTCCAAAAACCGAGCGAGCTGGTAATGCTGCAAGAGCACTCCATATATGAAACAGGTGGCTTAAACAGCTATGGCGGCGACAACACGCTTTATTTTGCCTATCCGGCGTATCAGACGTTGCGCGATGGCGATCATTTGCTGCAAGGACTTGCCGCTGCGGCTGTTCAGCCTGCAAGCATTGTGACCGCAAAAGACGCGGACCAGAACATGATGCAATTGGTGAGTGGCAACTACTTTGCCGTAATGGGACTCAAGCCGGTGATGGGCCGATTGCTCACACCCGCAGATGACGTCTACCATGCGCCTAATCCTGTTGCCGTGTTAAGCGCAGACTACTGGCGCAGCCGGTTCGGCAGCGACCCGTCCATCCTGAATCAGGTCATTCAGGTCAACGGAGAGCCTGTCACCGTCGTTGGCGTTGTGCAGCACACCGGCCTGATGGACGACAATCACGCGGCAATTTTTCTGCCCATCACGATGCAAGCCCAATTGGACATCGGACATGGAGACCAGCTAGGCAATCCGCTGGATCGCTGGCTCAATATTGTAGGCAGAGTGACGCCCAGCGCGACGCGCGTCCAGGCCGAAGGGGAACTGAACACGTTGTGGTGGAACTGGCGGCGTGACACGCTGACTTCGCAGAGCCACCATATTGGTGACAAAACAGATTGGCTCAAGACTCATCTTTCCGTCACAGACGGAGCACGCGGTATTTCTCTCTTAGCACGGCATCTCGGCAATCCGATAAAAGCCCTGCAGGCAATGGCGTTGGTGGTACTACTAATTGCTTGCGCAAATGTGGCGAACTTGCTCCTGGTGAAGGCTGCCGGCAAACATGCCGAACTGGCGCTCCGCGGCGCTCTTGGGGCGAATCGCCGGCGAATCTTTCAGCAGGTTTTGGCAGAGGGGTTGCTATTAGGAGTTGCGGGAGCTGTCGCAGGGCTGTGCATCGGGCAGATGGGCCAGAAGTTGTTGTTGAAGTTTGTGCCGGCGACAAGTTCAATGCACGACCTGCTGTCTTTGCCAATGGACTGGCGTGCTGTTACGTTTTGCGCGCTGGCGGGGATTATTACAAGTGTGCTGTTCAGCCTGGCAGCTGCGCTGGTGAGCATGCGCGTTGACCTTCTGCGCGCTCTGCATGGGCAAACTGGCGCCGTTTCCGGAAGAGGCGGCTGGCTGCGGAATGTGTTCGTAAGCGGTGAGATTGCTTTGAGCCTTGCTCTGCTGGCTACCGCAACGGTCTTCAGTTGGGCACTGTATCAGCTTCGAGGTGTCGATCATGGTTTCCGTACCGATCATGTCCTCACCTTTCAGGTGGATTCTTCGGCCCTGGGTAAAACAGGAGAGCAGACACAGAACGATTACGCGAGTATCCACGATGGGATTTTGCGCCAGCCTGGCGTACGCAGTGTGGTCTATGCCAGGGAAGGCCTGATCACAGGCGATGAAAGCGGGAGCAATATCACTGTCGCTGACTATGTTGCTGGCGATAACGACCCAACCCCCGATAACAACTGGGTCAGCGCCGGATTCTTTTCAACCATGCAGGTTCCTCTGCTCGCAGGTCGCGAATTTACAGATGGTGATATTGCGACCTCGCAAAGAGTAGCCATCGTTGATGAAGCATTTGTGAAGCACTACTTCCAGGGAGACTTGCAGAAGGCGTTGCGCGGGCAATTTGCATTCGGCGCAGGCGACAACATCAAGCCCGATATTCAGATTGTCGGTGTTATCCCAACGATCCATGCGCTAAATCTTGATACACCGCCATCAGTTCCGTTTATTTATCTGCCTTATGCTCAGACATCCGCTGCGGGTGGCCATTACAGCCGCAGTCGCCCGGCAACGTTCTTTGTCCGTACCAGCGGAGACCCGGCGCAGCTCACTGGAGCAGTGCGCGTTATCGTGCACGGCATCGACCACAATCTTCCGGTAACGCGCCTCGAAACCATGCGCGAGCATATTGACGGCGCAATGTCACAGACACGATTGATGAGCCTGTTGACATTAGTCATGGGTGGGCTTGCGCTCACGCTGGCCGCCATAGGACTCTACGGCGTACTGGCCTTTGCCGTGGCGCAGCGGACGCGGGAAATTGGCATTCGCATCGCCATGGGAGCGGACAAGAGCAATATCTCCGTGTTGGTGCTGCGCCAGGTTGGCATGCTGGCGATTGCGGGTCTTGCGGCAGGTTCGGCCCTGTCATGGGCGGCTGTCGGGCTGCTTCAGCATAGCGGCGGTTTGCATCCCGCGCCGATCTGGCTGCAATTGCTTGCAGACTTTGTGCTTGTACTGGTCATGCTGGCTGCCGGCTATCTCCCCGCGCGGCGCGCGGCATCCGTCGATCCAATGGAAGCGCTTCGGGCGGAGTGAAAGCCATCTACAATAACAAGATGGCTGACCAACTGTATCTAAGCCTGTGGTATCCCAACTTTCGCCTGACTTCACTCGGGCCTGCGCTGCTGGGCGTGATACGCCAGTTCACTATTGTTGGCGGCTCGGGACTGGTGCGGGCAGCGAATGCTTATCCCATTTCATGGAATGAGGCTCCGGCCTATCAGCGCGTCTATGATGACGACGAGCCGGAAGCCGCCGCTCCGGAGCAGGCTGTGCCTGCCGCGCTCGAAATGCTGCATGATGATTTTGCCTACGAGCTTGAGCTGACCTGGGAGTTGTGGGCACAGGAGCAGGCCGGCGGTCTCGAGCCCGTCTGGCGCAAGGAACCGCGTGCAGTGCGCATCATAGGATACGGCCCGGAATTCGACGAAAGCTCCTACGAGCAGAACGGACAAATACGCGTCGATTTAGGCACCGATACGCCGTTTCTGCAGGAAGGCGTCGACCTTGACGTCGAGGCCACGGAACACGTCAAACAAAACGTGCAGATGCTGGTGGACTTCACCAATGGCGTGCAGCAGCACTGCGGCATCTCGTCACGGTTGCTGTGGTCGGAGTCAGGCGAAAGCCTGGCCCAGAAGCTGATTGCGCGTTTGCAGCAGGTGAACTAACGTACCGGCGTCCTGAGACAATACTTCCATGCGCATGACCATCAAGAGGCTGCGGCTGCTGATTGTTGCGCTGGCATGCCTGCTGGTTGTTGTGCTGGGCGGTTTCCTCATCTATGCGCGCTATCGCATCCGCCATATCGCAAAAGACCTGCCCGGTAAGCTGGGAATTAACATCCAGCAGACGGCGAACGGCTTTACCTATTCCCAATCAGAAAAAGGGCACACGATCTTCACTATCCATGCCTCGAAGCTGGTGCAATTCAAGGACAATGGACATGCTGTGCTGCACGATGTGGCGATTACGCTCTATGGCCCTCCAGGAACGAACCGTGAAGACCACGTCTCCGGCAGTGATTTCGACTACGACCAGAAAAACGGCATCGCTTCGGCGCAGGGTGAAGTGCAGATCGACCTTCAATCGCCGCAGCAGGGAAGCACCGGCGCCATCCATGTAAAGGCCAGCGGGCTCGTCTTCAACCAGAAGACAGGAATTGCGACAACCGATCAGCCACTTGAATTTCAACTGCCGAAGGCCGCAGGCAAAGCGGTAGGCGCCAGCTTTGACTCAAAGCAAGGGGTTCTTGTCCTCGACAAGCAGGTGGAATTGACCACCAGCACCAACGGTGCGCCCACCATTGTGCGTGCTAGCCATGCGCAGTTACTGCGCGACGCGCGGCAGGTATTTTTGCTGAACCCGGCAACCGAATTCCGCAACGAGCGCAGCACGGCCCGGCAGGCCATTGTGTATTTCCGTCAGGACGGCTCGGCGGAGCGCATTGACGCTCAAGGCAACGTACATACTGTGCTCGATAATGGCGCGCAAGCCACATCGCAGATGGCGAATATAGCTCTCGATGAAAAGAGCCAGCCCACGCAGGCAATCTTGGACAAGGGCGTCAACTTCGTTGCCAAAGACGACATGCAAGCCATGCACGGAAACGCGGTTCAGGGCACGCTGACCTTTGGTCCTGATGCAACGCTCAAACACGCGCAGTTTCGTGATGCCGTCAGCTTTGTCGATCAGCGGTTAAAGCTCGGCAACGATCCGCGCGGCTCGGCGACCCGGCAGGTTGAAGCGTCAAAGCTCGATATCGACTTCACGACCGGCCCGGATAAAAAGGCGGTTGCTCAAAAAGCATTGGCCACGGGAAATGCTGTTGCGACACTGCGCACGATTTCGTCAAAAGGGCCGGACCAGAGCACCACCATCCGCGCGGATCAACTGCTGGCAACGCTGGACAATGGGCATGCTATTCGGCAATTGGACGGCTCAGGGCACACCAAAATTGTAGACGTGACGCAGGACGGGTCTACTAATACGAGCAGTGGCGATTCGCTTCAAATAACGTTTGTGCCACAAAATCCGACTTCAAGTCAGGTCAAGTCGCGCACAACGCTTCCTATGCAGGCGGCGCAGATCGACACAGCGATGCAGGAGGGAAATGTCTCGCTGGCGCAAACGCCGGCAAAGGGCGCAAAGGTACAATCCTCCTTACATGCAACCGCCAAACGCGCTGAATACCATGCTTCTGACCACGTGCTGCATCTGACGGGCAATCCGAGGATCAACAATGGAGAGATTGATCTCACAGCGCAGGCGGTTGATTATCACCGCGATACAGGCGATGCGACGGCTAAGGGGGATGTGAAGGCAACATATCTCCGCAATGCAAACCAGCAGAATGCTCCTGCGGCTTCCATGTTCGGCGGACAGGGTCCGGTTCATATCATTGCTTCGGAAGCGGATTTACAGCACAAAAGCGGCGACAGCGTTTTTCACGGACAGGTAAGGATGTGGCAAGGCCCCAATGTAGTTTCAGCTCCTGTTGTCGAACTGTCGCGCACACAACAGACGTTTAAGGCGCACGGCGATGGAGACAGCAAAGACCATGCGGTCGATACCACCATATCTTCAGCCATGGGATCAAAACGGCAGCCGGGCGTGATTCGAGTCAGGAGCAATACGCTTGTCTATTCTGACAAGGACAGGCGTGGCGACTTTGACGGGGACGTAGTCGCTGTTGCGCCGGATGGCGTGGTTCGTTCCGACGATGCCCAGTTCTTCCTTCGTCCTGCAGTCCAGCAAAAGACGCAAAGTCAAAGCGACGCTTCTTCACAGATAGAAAAAATCGTCGCCGAAGGCGATGTCGTGTTAACCCAGCCGAGCAGGAAGGGCGAAGGCGAGAAGCTGGTCTACACATCGGCAAACGGACGCTATGTGCTGACCGGCACGGCAACGGGCCCGCCGCGCATCACAGATGCCGCGCGTGGTACAACCACTGGAGCTGCGTTGATTTTCAATGACCAGAATGATAGCGTCGAGGTGAGTGGAGGGCAGTCTGCCGCAGTCACAAAAACGCGGGCTCCCAAATAGATGCAGAAGCTTTCAACCGACGAGATAGGCAAGTCCTACAAAGGCCGGGAAGTAGTTCGGGGCGTAAGCCTTGAAATTTCGCAAGGAGAAGTCGTCGGCCTTCTTGGTCCGAACGGCGCCGGAAAAACCACCAGCTTCTACATGATTGTTGGCCTGGTCGCGCCGGATTCCGGGCGAATTCTCGCAGATGGCGCCGACATCACGCGTGTCCCTATGTATCTCCGGGCCCGCCAATATGGCATCAGCTATCTGCCGCAGGAGCCGTCAGTTTTCCGTAAACTGACCGTCGAAGAAAACATTCTTGCCGTGCTTGAAGTGCAGTCCATTTCCGCCGAAACGCGCCGGGCACGCACGGAAAAGCTGATTGACCAATTGAATCTGGGTCACATCCGCAAAACACGAGGATATGCCCTTTCCGGCGGCGAGCGCCGCCGCGTCGAAATTGCCCGCTGCCTTTGTATACAGCCGTCTTTCATCCTACTGGACGAGCCCTTTTCGGGAATCGATCCCATTGCGGTACTCGACCTCCAGGAGATCATCTACGACCTGAAAGCCAGCGGCATCGGCGTGTTAATTACAGATCATAACGTTCGCGAAACGCTGTCGGTTACGGACCGCGCCTACATCATCAACGAAGGCCGCATCTTCCGCCACGGAACGCCGGAGCAACTGGGCAACGATCCCGAAGTGCGACGGGTTTATTTAGGGGAAGGCTTCTCGTTGAATTGATCCGGACGGATTCTGGCGTTTAGGGCGAGACCGCTGGCAGGACTCCAGCACTGTTTGACTGTATGCGGATGCGTGTAGACTAGGGGCAAATCCCCCGATTGAGGGCAACTTCGTTAGCAGGCAGGAATGGCTCTACTTCAACCAAAACTCAGCTTGAAAGTTTCTCAGCGGCAGATACTCACGCCCGGCCTGATGCAGATGGTCAGCGTGCTGGCGCTGAACAAGCTTGAGCTAAAGGAGATGATTCAATCGGAGATCGCCGAAAATCCTATCCTTGAAGAACTTGAAGAGAATGTGCCGCTACTCGACGATGTTGCCGGTCGCGAGGAGATGCTGGACCGCCCGGTCGAAGCGCAGCAGGCCGAAGCCACCCGTGAAAAAGCAGATCCCTTCGACGAGATCGATTTCGGCTCCTATTTTCAGGATTATCTCGACCCAGGCTTCCGCACACCTAACAGCTTTGAAATTACGGAAAAACCCTCGATTGAGAATTTTCTCTCTCAGCCCAGCACGTTAAGCGATCATCTTTTCTGGCAGCTGGGGTCATTGAACCTCGTTCCTGGCATTCGTGACGCAGCCGAATACATCATCGGCAACCTTAATGAAGATGGCTATTTAACAGCTACAGATGAGGAATTACTTGAAGGATATCTGCGGGAACAACTGCTGCCTGAGCAGGAGAATGGACACGCGAGCCTGGATTCCGAACAGGCACACACTTCCCATATCGCGATTCCATTGGCAGAACGTGCCAATGGGCACCTGACGGCGGCCCTCAAGGTGGTCCAGCAGCTAGATCCAATCGGGGTGGCCACCAGAGATCTACGCGAATGCCTGCTTGCTCAGATCAGCGCCCAGCAACGCGAGTTAGAGTTGATCCATGAGCGTGAGAATAAGCGTCACCACCGTTCCACGCATGCGAATGGCGCGGTCGCAGTCAATGTCGTGGAATCTCTGCTGAATGACGAGCCAGCCCACTGCCCAACAGCCGATAATGCCAATGGGTCTAGCAGAGATTTCAGTGGTCAGTTGGAGCGAGCAGGAATTTTTGAAGCAGCACACTGTATTGTGGACAAACATCTAGCTCTGTTGCAAAAGCGGGACTTGCGTGAACTTTCAAAAACGCTCGGAAGATCGTCGGAAGAAGCACAACACGCCGTCGACTTTATTCGCACACTCGACCCGCGGCCTGGTCAGCGCTATAACCGTGTCGACGCGCGCCTCATAGAGCCGGACGTGGTCTTCGTAAAACGCGGCGACGACTACGTCGTCGTCATGAATGAGGAAGATCTTCCCTCCCTTCGCCTGAATCAGGGCTACCGCAGGATGATCACGCAGGATGGCACCGAAAAGGAAGTCAAGGACTATGTCAAGGAGAGATATCGGTCCGCCATCCAGTTGATGCGGAACATCGAACAGCGTAAGAACACCATCTTGCGCACCTGCGAAGCCATTGTCCGGAGGCAGGCGGACTTCCTGGAAAAGGGCGTCGATGCTATGAAGCCCATGATGATCAAGGAAGTCGCCGAAGAAATCGGCGTACATCCATCCACAGTGAGCCGCGCCGTATCCAACAAATATGTCCACACACCGCAAGGTGTTTATGAGCTGCGATTCTTTTTTTCCGAAGGCGTAAATGGCCCTGAAGGATCAAGCACTCCACTCATGTTATTAAAGCGTAAGGTGAAGAAATTTATCGAAGATGAAGACCCGCGTAAACCGCTTACCGATGATCTGATTGCGGGCATGTTGCAGTCGCAGGGCATCGATGTAACCCGCCGGACTGTCGCCAAATATCGCGAAGATATGCGGATTCCCAGCACTCATCAACGCCGCGTTCGCGGTTGATGTACAATCACGGTCTTCGCCGGAGTCGGCGAAGTACTTCGTGAAGAAGGGAGCTTTCACCATGCAGGTTGAGTACAGAGGCAGGCAGGTGACCGTTACCCGCAACCTACGCACGATCGCCGAAGAATCTCTTGAGCGCATCGTAAAGATCCTGGGTAAGACCACAGGCGCGCATATCGTCCTTACGGCAGAGAAATACAGGCAAACCGCCGAAGTGACCATCAAAACACGGCTGCTCAACATCGTTGCAGCCTCCGAATCGAACAATCTGGAAACAGCGCTGCGCGCTGCTCTCGAAAAGGCGGAGACGCAGGCTGTCCGCTGCAAGAAGAAGCTCCACGCCAAAAAGCGCCAGCCAAAAGAGGAAAAAGAAGCCGCCGAGCCCGCATTGGCTCGCCCCAAACGCCTCGCAGCCCGCGCGCCTGTGCAGAAGGAAACGTCCGATCCTGATCCGCCAGCCAAGAAAGCCAATGGCAATGGGCACTCCAAACAGGTGCTTCCGGTCACGGTGCATTCTTTCCCGGCAAAGGCGCCAATTCAGGAGCCGCATGTTGTCCGTTCGGCTGATTCTGTAGCGCTGCGTCCCATGACGCTGGAAGAAGCCGTGAAAGAAGCGGAATTCCGCGATCGAGATGTCTTCGTCTTCCGCGACCATCATGGAAACGTCAAGATCCTGCACCGTAAACGCGACGGCAAAATGGAGCTGATCGAAGCGCCTTAAATCCACTCACCGCTGCCTTCCACACGCCGAAATGCTAGCATGGGCGCATGTCCTCAAAAGCTGCGCCCAGGCCTTCCCGCAAGACGAAGAAGGCGAAGCCGAAGTCCGCTCACAACGCAGACGAAGCACGTTCGCTTGTCATCATCACCGGACTTTCCGGATCGGGTAAGCTTTCCGCTCTCAAGGCATTTGAAGATCTTGGTTATTATGCCGTTGATAACATGCCAATAGAACTGGTGCCGCGTTTTGCCGAATTGATTGGTGAATCGGCCATGACCACTCGGGCAGCGCTGGTAGTAGACGCGCGGGAGGGGCAAGGGCTTGAACGGTTTCCAACAATCCTGAAGCAGATTCGCCGAACGCTGGTGACGAAGGTTATCTATCTTGAGGCATCTGATGCCGCGCTGCTGCGGCGATTTTCTGAGACGCGACGTCCGCATCCGCTCGCGCTGGAAGGCAGGGTTGCAGGCGCAATCGAATCTGAGCGCAAACTGCTGGATCCGATCCGCAATGTAGCAGATGTCATTATTGACACAACGAATTTCAATGTCCACGAGCTGCGTGACCATATCCAGAAGAGATTTTCGAGCGGCAGCAGTGGAAAAGACCTGCTGATTTCCTCGCTGAGTTTCGGCTATAAGAATGGGGTCCCGCTCGAGGCGGACCTCGTCTTCGATGTGCGCTTTCTGCCCAACCCGCATTTCAAACCGGAATTCCGCCCGCTCACAGGAAAGCACCCGAAGCTGGTCGCCTACCTGAATGGATTTCCGCAGACACAGGAATTTCTTGACCGTGTCACAGGTCTGCTGTTGTATCTGTTGCCTCACTATATTCACGAAGGCAAGAGTTATCTGACGATCGGATTTGGCTGTACTGGTGGCCAGCATCGCTCAGTGATGATCGCCGAAGAAGTTGGCAAGAGACTTGAACAAGAGGGCTATCGGGTCAAGACTGCCCATCGCGACTTAGTATTCGGGAGAGCTCACAGAATAAAGAGAAAGCTTGGGCTCTTTTGATTGGACTTCACAATCCATAGCTCGGGTCGGTATGACCGCCTTGCATGCGTACTCGCTATAGGCTTCGCAATACGAGTATGACGACCGCTCTATATACCAAATGTGGCCGTAAGAAATTCGGCGCGTTTACACCGTGCGAGGAATGCGGCTTTAATGGGAGCCGTATATACGAGTATCAGCGACGGAAGGCCCTTACGGCACGCCCTAACTCCGTCAGAACGGGAGGCGCTGCTGGCGGCTTACTACCGCTCGCATCACGTTGCCCTGACCGATGCCGTTGCCACGGCGAGCCGGCATGGTCGCTGCCTCGTCGTTGACTGCCACAGCTGTCCGTCGCACTTGTTGCCGTATGAGCTTGACCAAAGACCCGAGAGGCCAGACATCTGTGTTGGAACCGACCCGATCCACACGCCGGCGGAACTCGCCGATGAAGTGATCGAGGGCTTTCGGCTAAACGGATATACGGTCGCTGTCAATCGCCCCCTTTGCAGGTGCGTTCGTTCCGGCGAGGTTTTACCGCCGTGACGCGAACATCGCTGCACTGATGATTGAGGTGAACCGCGCCTTGTACATGGACGAGAGGACTGGAGCGAAGTCGAGCCGATTCGATGAAACCTGCGCTGAAATCGCGCAAGTGCTGTCACGTATGGCACAGCAATTTCTCCAGTTGCACTCCTCGTAGCACTATGTACGGTCTGGGAGACCTACACCCCTATTACCTCTTCCTCTTCGGAAACCGTGGCTAGATCCACGTCTTCGATGGAGATGCTTTCCGGTAGCAAGGTGATGGCATCACCAGCGGGGAGTTCCTGAACGTCCTTCAACTTTCTTCCAATTGCACGTGACCGAACCTTGGCCTTTTCGATTGTGTCAGATGTCTGATGAATCTTCTTCTGCACCGCATCCAGCACCTCACCGTATTTTGTCCATTCCGTCTTTACGGCGGCAAGAAGGTTCCAGACTTCGCTGCTAAGCTTCTGAATCGCTAGCGTTCGAAAGCCCATTTGGAGGCTATTAAGGATCGACCATAACGTCGTCGGACCGGCAATCACGACCCGATAGTTCTGCTGGATCCGATTCAGTTCTGTGAGTGCCTATCACTTGCGATAGCAATGAAGCCGTTGTTTGAGCGCATTATCCCTTTTCTAACCAACATGTCAGGAACTGTGCATGCTACTCATCCGGTCATTAAGGGGCGAATATCAGACGACGAGCCCTTCGCGCTGCTTATTCTTCCGCTTCTGGACACTAGCTTACGCAGAGAATTTAGGGGAAACGGCTGGAGGGGACGGCAATCGAGCTGTCAAACGAGAAGAAAACCGGTGCAATTCAGGTGTCGCCGCAAGCCTTCCTCGAAATCACGTACCTACCCACGATCTCCTAAAAGCGATTGAAGCTATAGGACCTGAGCAGGGAAATAGAACGCCAGGGTGCTTGCATAGCTGCATCAGGGCACTCTTTTCGTGCAGATTTCTGTCATCACTTTTTTATATGCGGGAAAGGCAAATGGGTATAGCTTGGAGGCTGCTTTCGGAGCATTGCCAAATCTCCTGTTGGACTTATTGAAACGGTCTGGAACTGCGCCGCACTATTTCTCGCAATAACGTCCGCGTGCGGGCTCTGATTGACGGGCCCTGGTTTACTGCTCCCCAAAGCCGCAGCAGAGAGGGCGGTGTATGGTCCAAACTGCAACTGAGCGACAGCCCGACTTCCGTAATTTTGATGCGCTGATTGTCGACCAGCTTACGGACGCGGAGCGGGCGAGGTCGGTTGTGTATCTCGATGAACAGCTCAGGCCGCCAGGGCAGATTGCGATTGGCGGAAGCAAGTACGAACGCAGCGATCCGTTTGTTCTTGCCTTCGTGGACCGCAAGCCTGGGGCGAATTGGATGCATCCCTGCCGCTACCTGCTGATTAATCCGGTCACCAGAAACATTACTTTGATAGACAGCGACCGCCCCCCGCTTTTCGGGGCGCTGCCGCCAACGTGGAGAGTCGTGTGGCGATCACCCGACATCGACGACTGGCGGTTGCTTCCGATCTCCCGGCCGCTTTCCCAACACTGACAGATAGAAAGAGGAAAGCCATATGAGCACACAATTACCCATCCGTCCGCTGCCTCCGCTACCTCCGCTGGGGCCGCAAGTGGCGGAGATTATGAAGCAGGACGCGCTCGCGTCTTTAACGCAGGAACAGGCAGGCGTGGTACGCCTAGCCATTTCACCGCATGTCTTTCCTGAAGGTCACACCTTCAACCTTGTAGACACGCAGCTAGTTGTGAAGCAACCGGCCGCGCTGGTCTTCGTCGATCTGAAGCCGCAGGCGAACTGGGGACATCCATGCGTCTACCGGTTTTACGACCCCACGACAGGAGCGTTGCTGTATCAGGAAGACGCGATTTTCCCGCCGAATCTTGCGGGGGAGACGGAGCTTCAAGTTTTCCACGCGCCGATTCAAAAGCCGCCTATTACCAAGCCCACGTTTCCGCTGCTGGCGAACAGGGTTTCAAAGGCGAATGTGCTGCCGGGAATCTCGCAGGCGCAGGAACAGCGCTACGCAATTCTGTTTACCAGCCAGATTTCCAACATGCGCCACGTTGAAGATCTTGAGTTCATGTGGCGGACGCTGGTGAATGTGTATGGCTTCACGGCGAGCAACATTTATGTTCTTTGCTACAACGGCACGATTGGTGCAACGGACGCGTCGAATCCGGTAGGGAACTGGGTGGGCAACAACACGCCTTACCAGATGCAGGTGCACTCTTCGGCGACGACGGCAAATCTGCAATCGGTATTCAACACGCTGGCTGGAAAGCTGAAGCCGAAGGACCTGCTGCTGATCCACACGAACAATCACGGCTCGCCTTCCGGGCTGTGCGTGGACAATTCGACGGTGATTACGCCTTCGCAGTTTGGGACGATGCTGTCGGGGCTGCCAGCGTATCGCAGCCTGTTTGTATCGATGGAGCAGTGCTATTCGGGGGCGTTCCAGAGCGGTGTGCTGCAGAAGAGCACGGCGGTGAATACGGTGTTTGCATCGGCGGTTGACGCAAATACTGAGTCAGACGGCGCGGCGCAGTTCGACCCGTGGGCAGAGGCGCTGATTGAGGCGTTGTGTGGTGAGACGCCCGCGGGCGCGGCTCTGGCTTCTCCACCGCCGCACAATCTGGATGGGATGGTCTCAATGAAGGCGGCGTGCGACTGGGCCAAAGCGAATGACACGGGATCGGATGACGATCCGCAGTATGCAGACCAACCTGCGGGCTGCGGCGCCAATATGTTCCTGGGAATTACGCCGTATCTGCCAACGCAGGTGGGCGATGTGAACCGGGACGGGTGCGCCGAGATTGTGGTGACGAGTCCGTGGGGCATTGGTGTGCTGGAAGAAGCGGGCAATACCATGGCCGGACTGATGCTCGATCCGAATGGGACGCGCTTTGGCGGCTGGCTGCTGAACACTGCCGACAACGTGGTTGGCCCGGTGGCCGACTATGATGGCGACGGTGAAGCGGAGGTCTTTATCTCGAGCCCATGGGGCATCGGCATTCTGAAATTTGCAGGGAGCACGTTTACCAATCCGATGATTCAACCGAACGGGACGCGCTTTGGCGGGTGGCTGCTAAATACGGCTGACAATACATTCGGTCCTGCAGCAGACTACGACGGTGACGGCGCGGCTGAAATTCTTGTCACCAGTCCGTGGGGCATTGGGATTCTCAAGCTGAGCGGAAGCACAATGTCGTGCCCGATGCTGCAACTGAATGGGACGCGCTTTGGCGGATGGCTGCTGGAGACGAACATCAACTACATCGGGCCGGCGGCGGACTACAACGGCGACGGCAAGGCTGAGATTCTGATCACCAGCCCGTGGGGGATCGGGATTCTTGAGCTTTCCGGCAGCACGATGGCATGCCCAATGCTGCAGCCGAATGGGACGCGCTTTGGCGGCTGGCTGCTGGACACCTCGAACAACAGCCTGGGACGCGCAGGTGACTATGATGGCGACGGCAAGGCGGAGATCCTTGTATCGAGCCCGTGGGGCATCGGCATTCTCAAGCTGAGCGGCAGCACGATGTCGTGCCCAATGCTGCAACCGAATGGGACGCGCTTTGGCGGCTGGCTGCTGGAGACGTCACAGAACACATTTGGCGCGGCTGCGGACTACGACGGCGACGGCAAGGTGGAAGTGCTGATCTACAGCGCATGGGGGCTGGGCATTCTGAAGCTCGCAGGCAGCACGATGAGCGCGCCGATGATGCAGCCGAACGGAACACGCTTTGGCGGCTGGCTGCTGAACACCGGAGACAACCACTTCGGGACGGCGGCGAGCTATCAGGGTGGTCCGGTGTCAGAAGTGCTGATTACCAGCCCGTGGGGGATGGGCCTTCTGCGGCAGTCGGGGAATACGATGAACGCGCCGATTATGCAGCCAAACGGCACGCGCTTCGGCGGCTGGTTACTGAATACTGCTGATAATCAGTTCTAGTTGAAGTATTGGATGGCGCTCCGTTCTGCGAACCTGCGGGCGGGGCGCTATTCCAGTGGTCTACCGCGTGTTTCGGGAATGGCGAGGGCGAGCAGTGCGGCACCAAAAAAGCTGATTGAAGTGATGCTCAGGGCTGCGGCCATGCCGTGCTGGTCGGATGCTTTGCCTACAAGGAGCGGTGCCGCGGCGCTGGCGATTCGTCCAGTGTTATAGGCGAAACCCATCGCTGTGCCGCGAATCGCAGTAGGGAAGAGTTCGGCAGCGATGACGGCGAAGCCGCTGAAATAGCCTGTTCCCCAAAAGCCTACAAGCGGGCCGAGCCAGAGCAGTTCGGTTGCGCTGTTTGCGCGCGCATAGAGCTGCCCGACGATTGCGGCCATGAAGAGAAATCCAACATAAACCCACTTGCGCCCGAGGCGGTCGGCGAGAAATCCGTAACTGACGTAGCCGAGAAAAGTGCCAACCTGCATAAGAATGGTCCAGGTGGAGGTCTGCACAATGCTGAGACCACGGCCTCCCTGCGATGTGGGTAGCGAGAGGTAGGACGGCACCCAGAAGAAGAGTCCCCACCACGCGAAGAGCGTTGCGGCGTTGACTATCGTTGCAATGGCGAGGTAGCGCCCGTTGCGTCCGTGGAAAATCTGGCTGGGATGGGCTGAGCGTGCGACCTTCGTCCAGCGTTGTGGCTCGCTGACCTTACGGCGAATCCATACCGCGAAGAGGGCGGGCAGCAGCCCCGCGAAGAAGACGGCCCGCCAGCCGAAGTGGGGCATGATGACGGCTACTATGGTCGCTCCGAGCGCGTATCCGATGGCCCATGAGCTTTGCATCAAGGCAAGAGCCTTGCCGCGATGCTGGTCGGGCCAGGTCTCGGCTACGAGCGCAGCGCCGGATGCCCATTCTCCACCCATGCCGAAACCAAGAAGCATGCGGCAGATAGCGAGTTGCATCGCGGTCTGCACCAGGCCACAGAGGCCGGTGCAGATGCAATAGACGAGGACGCTGGCGATGAGCGCGCGGGCGCGTCCGAAGCGGTCGGCGAAGACGCCGAAGAGAATGCCGCCGATGGCCGCGCAGATGAGGGTCGCCGACATAATGAGGCCGGCTGCCGCGGCTGTCAGATGCAGGTCTGTTCTCAGGCTGGGAACGACAAGCGCGTAGAGCATGACGTCCATGCTGTCGAGCATCCAGCCGAGCGATGCGGCCAGCAATACACGGCGCTGCATGGTGCTTGATTGACTCAGCCAGGCCAGTGGGCCTGATGAAGTAGTGGACGAGTGTGAAGGGGCGGCCATGCGTTCCGTCTCATTATCATCTCTTGGCAGTCAATGGCGCTGATAAACTTCCTTCTGAAAATCGCATGGGGGCAACAGGGTATTTGTAACTGTTACTGATAACAATGGAGCGGATGGATTGATGCGCATCGCTATCGACAGTGGCGGCACTTTTACGGACTGTATTTCGCTAGACCGTGGGGTTCTGAAGGTCGCAAAGGTGTTTTCAACACCTGCCAATCCGGGCGAGGCCATTCTTGCTGTTATTCGTGAGGCGGCGCCCTTGGGCACTTCAATCTCCGTGCGCCATGGTACGACTGTGGGGACGAACGCGCTGCTTGAACGGAAGGGAGCAAAGGTCGCCTTTGTGACGACTGCAGGATTTGAAGACACGATAGCGATTGGAAGGCAGGCGCGGACCTCGCTATATGACTGGTTTGTGGAGCCGCCTCCGTGCCTTGTTTCTGCGGAGTTGCGATTCGGGGTTCCGGAGCGTGTTAGCTCTGAGGGGGCTATTCTGCGCGCACCGACGAGGGAGGAATTGAACGAGCTGCGCGAAGCGATTCATAAAAGCGGCGCTGAGGCGGTTGCGATTTCGCTGCTTTTTTCTTTTGCGAATCCCGCGAATGAGCAACAAGTGGTTGAAGCGCTGAAACCGCTGGTTTTGCCGCTTTCAATTTCGCATCTGATTTTGCCGGAATTCCGGGAGTATGAGCGTGCTTCGACGATTGTGGTGAACGCCTACCTTGCGCCGAAGGTCGGGTCATATATTCGCGGTTTGAATAAGGGGTTGAGTGCTACTTATCCGAGTGCGTCACTGCATGTGATGCAGTCTTCTGGCGGCATCCTTTCGGCAGAGGTTGCATCGGAAGAGCCGGTGCGAACGGTACTTTCCGGGCCTGCGGGCGGCGTGATCGGCGCGGCACGGGTTGCCGCGCTTGCTGGATTGCAGAAGGTCATTGCCTTCGATATGGGCGGGACTTCAACGGATGTTTCGCTTATCGACCTGACCGCGGGTGAAGTGCAGACGACGAATGAGTTGACTGTCTCCGGACTGCCGATTGCTGTTCCCATGCTGGACATCCATACGGTTGGAGCGGGCGGCGGGTCGCTGGCTTATTTTGACGACGGTGGGATTCTGCATGTAGGGCCGGAGTCGGCGGGCGCTGCGCCGGGACCGATTTGTTATGGGCATGGCGAGAGACCGACGGTAACGGATGCGAATCTGCTGCTGGGGCGATTGGATGCGGACAATTTTTTGGGTGGCGCATTACGGCTGGACAAGGAACGGACGCGCTCCTGGACGGAGAAGGTGTTCACCCCGCTGGGATCAGTGGAACATTTCGCACTGGGGACGATTCGTCTCGCCGAGGCGGCGATGGAGAAAGCGATTCGCGTGATCTCAGTAGAGCGCGGACATGATCCACGAGAATTTACGCTGCTGTCGTTTGGAGGCGCTGGGCCACTGCATGCCTGCGCGCTGGCGCGGTCGCTGTCGATTCCGCGCGTGCTGGTGCCGCCGATGCCGGGAGCGCTGTCAGCGCTGGGGATTCTACTGGCTGACTATGTGCGCGATTTCTCGAAAACGGTGATGCTCGGCTATGACGAAGCCGCAATGGAAGAACATTTTCTTGAATTGGAAGAGCAGGGCCGCGCTGCGTTAGAGCGTGAGGGACTGGCCGGGCGCGTGAGCAAGTCGATTGACATGCGCTATGCCGGACAAGGCTATGAAGTGAATGTGCCGGCTGACAGCGGCGCGACGGAACGTTTTCACGCGCTGCATCGCAAGCGGTATGGATATGCGGACGCGAAGAGGGCAATTGAGGTCGTGAGCCTGCGCGCTCGGTTTACCGTTGAGGCCGAGCCATGGGAGCTTCCTGCGCATGAAGCCCGTCTAGGCGATGGACGGCAGGCGTTGAGCAAAACGGCACAGGTTTACTTCAGCGAGGAACCGGTGGAGGCTCCGGTGTATGCACGCGAACTGCTGCGGGCGGGAGATCGTTTCGCAGGGCCTGCGATTGTTACCGAGTACAGTGCGACGACAGTGGTTCCACCGCTGGATTCTGTGGTTGTGGACCGGTACGGAAATTTGATGATTGAGGTAGAGGTGGGATGACAGCGATCAGCCCTATTGACGTTTCACTTTTTCAGAGCGCGACGCACTCGATTGCGGAAGAGATGGGCGCGGCGCTGCGGCGGACTGCTTATTCTCCGAATATCAAAGAGCGGCGCGATTATTCGTGTGCCATTTTTGATGGCCTGGGGCAAGTGATTGCGATGGGCGACCATATGCCTGTGCATCTGGGATCGATGCCAATGTCCGTGAAAGCCGCTGTGGATGCGCTTTCGCTGGAACGCGGAGACATTGCCATGCTGAATGATCCGTATCGCGGCGGCACGCATCTGCCGGACATCACGATGGTGATGCCGGTGTTTGGCGAAGAGGCGTCGCAGCCGATCTTTTATGTTGCGGCGCGCGCTCATCATGCCGATGTTGGCGGACGGTATCCGGGATCGATGGGACTGTGCCGCGAGATTTATCAGGAGGGCTTGCGGATTCCGCCGGTGAAGATTGTTTGCGGAGGCACGATTGACCGTTCGATGCTTGAAATTCTGCTGAGCAATGTCCGCACTCCGCTGGAGCGGGATGGCGATCTGCAGGCGCAGATTGGGGCGTGCCGCGTGGGTGAACTGCGGCTGGGCGAAGTAATGAACAAGTATTCGCCTGAGATGATCAGACGCTTGACGCAGGAGCTGTTTGATTACTCTGAACAGCTAACACGCGCGGAGATTGCGCGCATGCCCGCAGGCGAGTTCGAGGCTGAGGACTTTCTGGATGATGACGGCAACGGGAGCGGGCCTGTCGGCATCCGTGTAAAGCTGACGATCAATCCAGCCGCTGCGAATGTCACGGTTGATTTCTCGGGTACGGATGCGCAGGTAAAAAGCAGCATTAATGCGGTGCTGGCGGTCACTTATTCGGCTGTCTACTATGTTTTCCGCTGCCTGCTGCCGTCGCACGCTCCGGCCACTGCGGGGTTGATGAGGCCGATTACGCTTATCGCGCCGGAGGGCACGGTAGTAAATGCGCGTGTGCCTGCGCCGGTGGCGGGCGGGAACGTTGAGACTTCGCAGCGCATTGTGGATGTGCTACTGCGCGCGCTATCGAAGATTGCGCCGAGCCGTGTGCCTGCAGCGAGCAGCGGTACGATGTCGAATCTTACGATAGGTGGCATCGATCCGCGCTATGGCCGTCCGTTTGCCTATTACGAGACAACAGCAGGAGGGATGGGCGCGCGGCCTGATCGCGATGGCGTTTCCGGCGTTCACACGCATATGACGAACTCGCTGAATACTCCGGTTGAGGCGCTGGAGTACGCATATCCCTTTCGCGTGGTGCGTTACGGCTATCGGCGCGGGTCGGGTGGCAAGGGGCGCTTTACCGGCGGGGATGGATTGATCCGCGAGATAGAACTGCTCACTGACGCGCAGGTGACGGTGCTGGCTGATCGGCAAAGGATGGGACCCTATGGACTGAATGGCGGAGCAGATGGGACGCCGGGAAATGTCTCCATTCTGCATGAAGGAAAGAGGGAACAGCTTTCCGGCAAATGCAGCATTCGCGCAGCCAGAGGAGATGTTGTTCGCGTGGAGACTCCGGGCGGCGGAGGCTGGGGCAAGTCTTAATTGCAATGTGGTTCTCGCTTGGGAGGGAAGCAATGTGTCGTGTGCCTGATTTGCATATGGCGCGTTATCATGGGAAGTTCTTTCCGCAAGGAGAAGTCCTATGCCCGCTGTTACCGCGTGTCCGCTTGCAGCATCGCCTAAGGCAGTCGATACAAATGTAAAGCAAATCACTCACTGGATATCCGGGGATCGTGTTGAGGGATCGTCTGGGCGGTTTGCTGATGTCTTTCATCCTGCTTCGGGCCGGGTCCAATCCCTTGTGCCGCTGGCCAACGATGCCGAGGTAGACAAGGCTGTTGCGGCAGCTGCAGCGGCGTTTCCTGAATGGGCTGCACAGCCACCGCTGCGGCGCGCGCGTGTGATGTATCGCTTTCGCGAGATATTTGAGCGCAGGATGGAAGAAGTTGCTGCGCTGATTAACAGCGAGCATGGCAAGGTAATCTCTGACGCGCGCGGCGAGGCCACTCGCGGGCTGGAAGCGATTGAGTTCGCCACCGGAATTCCGCAGCTATTGAAGGGCGAGTACACCGAGCAGGTGGGGACAGGGATTGACAGCTGGTCGATGCGTCAACCGCTGGGCGTGGTTGCGGGCATCACGCCATTCAATTTTCCGGCGATGGTGCCGTTGTGGATGTTTCCTATTGCGCTGGCATGCGGGAACACATTTGTTCTGAAACCGAGCGAGCGTGATCCGAGCTCATCGATTCTGCTGGCGGAGATGCTGAAGGAAGCGGGCTTGCCGGATGGCGTATTCAACGTTGTGCACGGCGACAAGGTCGCTGTTGACGCGATCCTCGCGCATCCGTTGATCCAGGTGGTGAGCTTCGTTGGTTCCACGCCGATTGCAGAGTATGTGTATCGCGAGGGCACCAACCATGGAAAGCGCGTGCAGGCGCTGGGCGGTGCAAAGAACCATCTGGTGGTGATGCCTGACGCCGATCTCGACCAGGCGGCGGATGCTCTTGTGGGTTCGGCATACGGATCGGCCGGAGAACGGTGTATGGCGATCAGCGTGGCGGTCGCGGTGGGAAGCCAGACAGCAGACAAGCTGATTGAGAAACTGAAGAGCCGCGTCGCCGGGCTTTTAGTCGGTGATGGCGTAAAGGATGATGCTGATTTTGGACCGCTTATCACGAAGCAGCTACTTGAGAGAGTGAACGGCTATGTTGAGCTTGGTGGGAAGGAAGGCGCGGAGCTTGTTGTTGACGGGCGCAAGAGCGCGCTGCCGCGCGGTGAAGGATTCTTTATCGGCGCATGCCTCTTCGATCATGTGAAGCCGGAGATGCGAATTTACAAGGAAGAGATTTTCGGCCCGGTGTTGGGTGTTGTGCGGGTCAATAATTTCGAGACCGCAGTGCAACTCATCGACGAGCACGAGTATGGCAACGGTACATCACTATTCACGCGCGATGGCGATACGGCGCGCGATTTTGCTCGACGCGTACAGGCGGGCATGGTGGGCATCAACGTTCCGATTCCGGTGCCAATGGCCTTTCACAGCTTTGGCGGGTGGAAGCGGTCGCTGTTTGGCGACCACGCGATGTATGGGCCGGAGGGAGTGCGCTTTTATACGCGGCTGAAGACGGTGACGGCCCGTTGGCCGACCGGAATCAGGACCGGTGTGGATACGACTATGCCCACTTTGGGGTAGGCCGAATTCGTAGCGGGAACGAAACCGCAGGTCCCTCCACTGCGTCGCTCCGCGACTCCGGTCGGGATGACAATTTGTTTTAGAGCTTGCGTTAAACAATACGCTGTTCGTCGGCGATGTGCAAGTGCTTGTCGAGGGTATCGATGCCTCGGACAATTTCCTCTTCAGTAATAATGAGCGGCGGCGCGATGATGAAGTGGCTTACCCATGCCTGCATGATGACGCCGTCGGCGAGAGTTTTTGCTGCGATCTGATCCACTAGCAGCGGCTTGCCAGAGACTTTGTCGGTGTAGGTATTGAACGGTTCTTTCGTTTTCTGATTCTTCACCAGATCGACGGCCCAGAAGAGCCCTTTGCCGCGCACATCGCCTATGCTCGGATGCTTGGCTTTAAGCGCCTTCAGTTTCTCTTCGACAAACGGGCCAAGCTTTCGCGCTCTTTCAACGAGGCCGAGGCGCTGCATTTCACGAATGGTGGCGACGGCGGGAAGCAGCGTCATGGGATGCGCTTCATAGGTGTGACCGTGCGCGAAGTAGTGGTCCTGAAAAAAGTCGCCGATTTTTTCCGATGTTGCGCAGAGGCCCAGAGGCACATATGCCGCTGTGATGCCTTTGGCGGTGGTGAGAATATCGGGCGTTACGTTCCATAGATTCATAGTGAACCACTCGCCGGAGCGTCCCCACCCGCTCATGACCTCGTCAGCGATGAGCAGCACGCCGGTATCGTCGCAGATGCGGCGCAGCTTGGGCATGTATTCTGGGGGCGGGACGATGACGCCGTTCGTTCCGACGATAGGCTCGACGAGCGCGGCGGCTACATCGGTTTCGTTGCGGATCATGTGCTCGATGTAGTCGACGCAGGCGATGCCGCATTCGGGATAGGTGTGTTTAATGGGGCACTTATAGCAATGCACTTCAGGCCCGAAGATAACGCCCGGGCCTTTGCCGCGTGGTTCCATGGCCCAGCGGCGCGGGTCACCTGTGGCGGCGATGGAGCCTGCGGTTGAGCCGTGATAGGAGCGGTAGCGCGTGATGATCTTGGTTTTTCCGGTGTACATGCGGGCAATTTTGAAGGCGGCCTCATTGGCGTCGGTGCCGGAGGTAGTGAAGAAGAATTTGTTCAGCCCTTTCGGCAGAACTTCAAGCAGCAGCTTCGACAACTCGGCGCGCGCGGTCGTTGTGTAACCCGGCAGAACGTAGGCGAGATCCTGAGCCTGCTTGGCAATGGCGTCGATGACGGCCTGGTTCTTGTGGCCAAGGTTGGAGCACATCAACTGCGCTGAAAGGTCGAGGTAGCGCTTTCCGTTCGCGTCGACGATGTAGCAGCCATCGGAGTCAACGATGTGCAGCGGGTTCCAACCTTTTTGAAATCGCCATGTGCCGTAGTTGGTCTCGCGCGTGATGCGGACAACTTCTTCGGAAGTCATTTCGGTTGTAGTGGGCTGCGTCATTGTTTCGTGGGGAGTCATGGAGTGGCCTCGATTCGTTCGGTTGCGACGGCTGGCTTGCCCAGCATCATCAGGTAATAGAGAGCGCCGGACAGGAAGAAGCCGACGAACCATGCATAGTCGTACAGAAAGGCGACGGAGGGCGCGAAGCGTCCGATGAGCGCGGCAACGACTCCGATCACCAGGGCGATGAGCGCGGCGGGGTTCAGGCCGCGGCGGTACTCGTAGATTCCGCCACGGCGATAGAGGGAGTAGCAATCGAGCTTCGTTCCACGCACTAGAAAGTAGTCGGCCACCATGATGCCAGCGACCGGGCCGAGCAGGCCGGAATAGCCAACGAGCCATCCGAAGACGTAGCTGCCGAAGGTCTCCATCAGCTTCCACGGCATCATGGCGAGTCCGAGAAAACCGGTTATCATGCCGCCGGTGCGAAAGCTGATGAGCCGCGGGGCGAGGTTGGAGAAATCGTTTGATGGTGAGACGACGTTAGCGGCGATGTTTACGTTCAGGGTTGCGACGAGCAACCCGATCAGGCCGAGGAAGGCCGCGAAGGGCTGGTGGATGCGGCCGATCAAGGTAATGGGGTTCCAGATTGGCTCACCGAAGACGGCTGTCGATGCCGAAGTGACAGCGACTCCGATGAAGGAATAGAGCGTCATGGCGACAGGCAGGCCGAATGCCTGTCCGATCATCTGGGCGTCCTGATTTTTTGCGTAGCGCGTGAAGTCGGGAATGTTGAGCGAGAGGGTCGCCCAGTAGCCGACCATTGCGGTGAGCGAAGGGAAGAAGAAACGCAGGAAGCTGCGCGTCGATGTGAATTTGCTGGGTGTGGACAGCATGGGGCCGAAGCCGCCTGCTTTATGCAGCATCCAGAACAGGAGCACGAGCGAGATGGCCAGCATGAACGGCGCGGAGAGGCTCTGGAGAAAGCGGATGGATTCAACGCCGCGCCACACGACGGCCATGTTCAGCAGCCAGAAGCCGAGAAAGCATATCCACAGTACCCAGGGCATGTGAATAGTCTGCGGGAGAAGCACACCGACCATGGCGGCGATGGCTTCTCCGCCCAGCCAGGACTGGATGCCGAACCATCCGCAGGCAACGATGGCGCGAAGTATTGCCGGTATGTTTGCGCCGATGGGGCCAAACGATGCGCGCACGAAGACAGGAAACGGGATGCCGTACTTGGCTCCGGCATGCGCGTTGAGCAGCATGGGAATGAGCACAATGAGGTTGCCAAGCAGGATAGTGAAGATGGCCTGCTTCCAGTTCATGCCGCCGGCGATGAGCGACGACGCGAGCATGTATGTCGTTACGGCCATCGACATGGAAAACCACAGCGCGATGTAGTTGTAGGTGCTCCAGGTGCGCCGCGCTGGCTCGGTGGGCGCGAGGTCTTTGTTGTAGAGGCGCGGGTCTGGAGCAAGCTCGGCTGCGGATGGGATCAAGCAAGGCCTCCAGCGTTGGCTTCGCGTTTGACGAAGCGTCCGCGTCCGGTTGTACCGAGAAACTTGCCCGGCTGCGACATGTTATCGACTACAAGTTCACCGCGCGAAAAAACTTTGGCTGCGTTGCCTTTCACTTTCCAACCTTCAAACATGGAGTAGTCGGTGGCCATGCGCTGAGTTGCGGCGGAGATGGTGTAGTCGGCATTGGGGTCCCAGAGCAAGATGTCGGCGTCTAGGCCGGCTTTGATGGATCCTTTCTGCTTTTCCATGCCGAAGATGCGCGCTGGCGCGGTGCAGCATAGCTCGACGAATTTCTCAGGCGTGAGGCGTCCTGCGTTGACGCCGTAGTGCCAGATGATTTGCAGGCGGTTTTCGACGCCCGGGCCACCGTTCGGAATCCTGGCAAAATTCTCGCGGCCGAGCGATTTCTGGTCGGCAAAGCGGAAGGGGCAGTGGTCGGTGGAGACGACAGACAGCGAACCGTCTTTGAGCGCGTTCCAAAGTGGCTCCTGATTCCACTTCTCGCGCAGAGGAGGAGTAAAAACAAATTTCGCTTCATCCCAGCTTTTGCCGGGCATCTGGTCTTCGAGGGAAAGAACGAGATATTGCGTGCAGGTCTCGGCAAGCGCCCTGGCGCCCCGCTTCTGCATGAACTTCAGGTTGTCGAGCGCATACGCATTTGAGAGATGCACGATGTAGACCGCTGCCCCGGCCATATCAGCAAGAGCAATAGACCGGTGCGTAGCCTCGGCTTCGGCTTTCGGCGAGCGGGACAACGCGTGATAGTGTGGCGCTGTCTTGCCTTCAGCCAGCATCTGCGCGACCACGATGTCGATGGCGCTGCCGTTCTCGGCGTGAATGCAACAGAGCGCATTGAGCTTCGCCGCTTTCTGCATCACGCGGAACATCAAGCCGTCATCGATCATCAGCACGCCGGGATAGGCCATGAAGAGCTTGAAGCTGGAGATGCCTTCAGCGACCATCTCTTCCATCTCGCGCAGCCCTTGCGCGCCATCGCCGGGTCCGAGGTCGGTCACCGCCATGTGCAGAGAGAAATCAATGCAGGCTTTGTTGTCTGATTTCTTTCGCCACGTATCGAAAGCTTCGCGCATGGTGTGGCCTTGCGATTGAAGAGCGAAGTCGATGAGCATCGTCGTGCCGCCGATGGCTGCGGCCTGTGTGCCGGAAGTGTAGTCGTCGGCTGAGACGGTGCCGCCGAAGGGCATGTCGAGATGGGTGTGAACGTCAATACCGCCAGGCATGACGAGCAGATTTGAGGCATCAACGATTGTATGGTTCTTCGGATCGATGCTGCCGCCGACCTGCGCGATCTTTTCGCCTTCCATCAGCACGTCGGCTTTTCCTGATCCATCCGAGTTCATTACCGTGCCGTTTTTGATCAGCGTTCCCATTGCGCCTCCTACATCGTACTCGCTAAAGATTCGGGTTGCCGGCATCGGCCATGCTTTCTGTAGCCACGCCGGCGTTCACGCGTTCTTCCCATGTTTCCGGCGACTGTCCATTATCGACGCGCTCCATCGTAATGCAATCGGGCACTGGACAGACGAGTGAGCAGAGGTTGCAGCCGACGCACTCGTGCTCGTCGACGCGGGGGATGCGGGCGAGCGGCGTTGGGTATGGACCGGTTTCGCCAACGCCGTTGAGATCGAGCTTGGGGATTGGCGTTGTACTGATGCGGCGCGCGCTTTCCGCTGCGACGATATCCGGCGTGCGCGATGTGTCCGGAGCGGGCAGGGTGCGATCCACATGGATGCACTGGTGCGCACCATCCCAGCAGGCAATGTAGCAAAGGCCGCAGCCGATGCACTTGTCTTCATGAATGCGGGCGACGATTTTGTAGTTGAGGTTGAGATGCTTCCAGTCGGTGACTCTAGGTAATGAAAGGCCGCGGAAGTCATCGGGTGATTCATAGCCTTTTTGCCGCATCCATGCGAGCAGACCGTCGGCCATGTCTTCGACGATGCGATAGCCATAGTGCATGACCGCGGTACAGACCTGCACTGTGCCTGCACCAAGCAGCATGAACTCGGCTGCATCCTGCCATGAACCGATGCCGCCGATGGCGGACATGGGCAGCGCGGCCTGCTCGTCTGACATGACCTGCTGCACCATATTCAACGCGATGGGCTTGACTGCCGGGCCGCAGTATCCGCCATGCGAGCTTCTGCCATCGACGTTCGGGCGTGGCTCGAGCGTGTCGAGATCGATGCCGGTGATGGAATTGAGGGTGTTGATGGCGGAAAGAGCGTCGGCTCCTGCCTGTTTTGCGGCGCGCGCTGGCATGCGGATGTCGGTGACGTTGGGCGTGAGCTTGATGATGACCGGCGTGCCCGCTTTCTCTTTCACCCATTCAGTGATCTGGCCGCAGTACTCCGGCACCTGACCGACGGCTGAGCCCATGCCACGCTCGCTCATGCCGTGCGGGCAGCCGAAGTTGAGTTCGAGTCCATCGGCGCCTGCGTCTTCGGCACGCTGCACGATCTCATGCCATGCGTCGCGCTTTGATTCGACCATCAGCGATGCAATAACGACGTGTTTTGGGTAGCGGCGCTTTACTTCGGAGATCTCGCGCAGATTGACTTCGATGGGGCGGTCGCTGATGAGCTCGATGTTATTGAGGCCCATCATGCGCTGGCCATTCCAGTCGATGGATGAGTAGCGCGAACTGACGTTGGTGATTGGTTCGCCGATGGTCTTCCAGACAGCGCCGCCCCAACCTGCGTCAAAGGCGCGCATGACTTGCTCACCGCAGTTGGTTGGAGGTGCGGAGGCAAGCCAGAACGGATTCAAACACGGGATACCGGCGAAGGTGGTTTCAAGCGTTGGCATGTTGTTCCTCCAACCACGCGGCGATTCCGACGCCAGCGCGCTTGCCATCGGCCACAGCATCGACTACTTCGCGCCCGCTATTCGTGCAGTCGCCTCCTGAGAAATATTTTGGATTTGAGGTCTGGCCGGTTGCGCGGTCGATGAGGATGCGTCCGTGGTCGAGCTTGATGTTGTCGTCTGCCAGAAATTCTGTATGCGTGGACTGCCCGATAGCGAGGATGACGAGATCGACCGGTATGTCGAAGTCCTCTTCGGGTTTTGGCAAGAGAGAGTCGTCAAGCTTCGCGAGGCGGAGAGATTCGACTATGCCATTTCCGTTGATGCTGACAGGCTGTGTGTGCCACAAAAACCTCACACCTTCAAGCTTCGAGTTCTCGTACTCGTATGCGAAGGCCGACATCTGCTCAGGGCCACGGCGATAAACAATGTGGACTTCGCTCGCGCCCAGGCGGGCGGCTGCATTGGCGGCGTCGATCGCGGTGTTTCCGGCTCCGATGACGGCGACGTGTGCTGGCGCGGACGTGATCTTTCCGCTTTTGTAATCCGCAATGTAATCGAGCGCGTTGGTTACGCCGGCTAACGATTCCCCAACGATGCCAAGCTTGTGGATCGCGCCCAGGCCGAGGCCGAGAAAGACTGCATCGTGCGAGGCTTCGAGTTCGCCCAGCATCTTCGCGTCGACTGTGACATCGAAATGAAATTGAACGCCGAGTTGCGCAAGCATATCGATTTCGCGCAGGCTCTCCGCCAGAGGGAGCTTGTATTCGGCTATGCCGTAGGTATTCAGACCACCCGGCAGCGGTTGCGCGTCGAAGATTTCCGCGCGGATGCCGCGGCGGCGGAGCTCGGCCGCGCAGGCAAGTGATGCGGGGCCACCTCCGATGAGAGCGACTGACTTGCCGGTGTCCGCTCCAGACGAGAAGGGAAGCAACGCTCCGCTTTCATACAAACTGTCCATGGCAAAGCGCTGCAGTCGCGCAATTGCGATGGGCTGCCTGTTGTAGCGGTGCATGACGCAGGCGCCCTCGCACAACACGGCGACCGGGCAGGCGCGGGCGCAGCTTGCTCCTAGGATATTGGCATCGAGAATGGTTTTTGCTGACCCATCCATATTGCCGCTGGCGATCTTCTTGATGAAGCGCGGCACATCAATATGCGTAGGGCAGGCAGCGGTGCAGGGCGCGTCGAAGCAGTAGAGGCAGCGGTTGGCTTCAGTAAGCGCGACGGTTTTGTTGAATGGCGGATGCAGGTCGGGGAAGCGGGCTGCGATTTCAGGCGCGTCCGGTGCCTGCTCGAAGAAGTTTGTAGGCTCGCTCATCGATTTCCCAAGGCTCTCCCGCGCTGGCGGCTGGAAGCCCAGCTTATGCAATATATTTCTATCGCAAGCGGCAAAGGCTCGTCATTTCAGCCGTGCTGCTGTATCCAGTGGATAGTTTTTTCGGCAAGGCGATTTAGCGCAACAACCGCCAGCTCGAGGTGCTCGCGCTTTGTGTCCTCGGCGCGATTGTGGCTGAGGCCGTTAAGAGACTGCACGAACATCATCACGGTTGGGATGCCGAGGCGCGCGACCTCAGCCGCGTCATGCAGGGGACCGGAGGGAAGCTTTTCGGAGACTTCTGCGGTTTCGGTGACCGCTTCTTCGCACAATTTGATGAGTTCGGGATGGAAGGGAATTGGCTCAATCGACCATATCTTTGACCACTCCACGGAGCAGCGCTCTTCCTGCGCGAAGCGTTCGCTAGCTTCACGAGCGTCACGCAACATTCCGGCGAGAATGTTTGCGTCGAGATCGCGCATGTCAAGCGTGGCTTCGCATCTACCGACTACGGCGGTCACGATGCCGGGGAATGTCTTGACACTGCCCATGGTCGCAACTGACTGCGGGTGCTTGCGGGCGATGGGGCGTATCTCCAGAGCCAGCTTTGCGGCTGAGGCGAGCGCGTCGCGTCGCGCTTCCATGGGCGTGGAGCCGGAGTGCGCCTCCTGTCCGTGAAACGTGATGGTCCAGCGCTCGACTCCCTTGGTGCCCAGCACGACACCGAGCGGCTTTCCTAGCTTTTCGAGAATCGGGCCCTGTTCAATGTGCAGTTCGAGGTATGCGGCGATATTTTTCTGCTCACGGCTGGCTCCGCCGATGCGTTCGACATCGATGCCACAGTTTCGCAGCGCTACTTCGAGGGTTGTGCCGTCGCGATCGGTGCGGACGCGGTCGGCGTTAACGGTGTGGGTTCCGGCAAAGGCGGACGATCCGAAGAGGCTGCGGCCAAAGCGCGCGCCTTCTTCGTCGGCCCAGTCTACAAGGCGCACTGTGCATGGCGCCTTGCCGTTGTATTCATTGGCGAGGCTGGTGAGGACTTCAAGTCCCGCCAGCACTCCGAGACAGCCGTCGAGCCAGCCGCCGTTGGGGACGGAGTCGAGATGACTGCCGATGACCAACGCTTTGTCCGATTTGCCCGGCAGCGTTATCCAGCGGTTACCTGCAGCGTCGTAATGATGCTCGACGGGCAGACTCTTCAATCTTTCTTCGAACCATGCGCGCGCTTTGAGCCAGATTTGAGACCAAGCCAACCGCTGCGCGCCCTGCTCGTCGGCTGTGAGGGCGCGCAGCTCTTCAAGGTTCTGCAAAACTGTCTTTGGGTCGACCATTGCCAGCCTCGATTCTATTCAGCTGGCGTGATCACGATGCTGCGGAATTCGACATGGCCTTTTTCGCTGCCCTGCAGGTAGATTGGCCCGGGCATCGCTTCGTGGCTATTGACAGCGCCGCCGGTGATGCCGGGAATCTCCTGATTGTTGATGATGGTCTGACCGTTTTGCACGATCGTGACTTTTCTACCGATGAGCGTGATGTCGAAGGTCTGCCATGTATCGGCTTTGCGCGGCAATTCCGGTGAAGGTGCGATGTAGCCGTAGATACCGCCGGTATGATGGCTGGGCGGCTCGTCCTGTGACTCGGTTTCAATCTGCGTTTCATAGCGGCCGCGAAGGTAAACTCCGCTATTTGCATCTTTTCCACAGTTAAACTCAACATGGAGCTTGAAGTCCTGAAATTTCGAATTACTGATAAGCTCGGGTCCATGTCCGGGGCTAATCAGCAGTCCGTCGCGAACTGTCCAAACGGGAGGGCCGGGATTGCTCATCGTCCAGCCGGTCAGGTCTTTTCCATTGAAGAGTTGAACGGGTTTGCCCCACTTCGGCTCGGAGGACCGCACGAGAGAGGGCGCTCGCACACCGACCCATTGCCATGTGGTTCCATCGGGGCCGTTTACGGTTCCGGACAGAGATTTGCCGACAATCTTACCCTGAAAAACCAGGTCGGATTTGCTGCCTTCTTCTTCTTTGGGCGAGACGAAGGTGAGGGTTCCATTTGCAACGTCAACTTTGGGGAGCGGACGGGCGTTGCCCCAGCGCCCCACCATCCGCGCTTTTAGCTGGCCGTTTTCCTCACTGACTTCCAGCCAGGAGGGATATTCATGGTCGGGAGCTTTCAGTGTCAGGTCCCATCGGCCCAGGAACGGCTTCGCATTTGTGTTCTGAGCAAAGCCGGGAGCGGCGGTAAACAAGATGGCGAATGCAGCGGCAAAAATCAGTTTCTGGAATTTCATTGAATCGGCCTCTCTGGGTTGAATCATGCGAGTGATTTGATGGTCCCTGATGCCGCGTCCCAATAAACCGGAGTTCCGCGGAAATACGATTCATTTGCGAGATGGCATCCGAGCGCAGCATTGTGGCCAAAGACGGCATCCTGCAAGACTGGCTTACGCGAGCGGACTGCTTCGAAGAATTTCCAGAGATGCGGCTTTAGATCGTCATAATCATTGCCGTTGTAGGTAATGGTTTCAAGGGCCGGTTCCTGCCCGGGCGTCGGATCGTGTTTTTCATGCCACTCCTTGACGTAGGCATTCCTCATGGCGGCAGGGAAGGAGGCGGAATAGTAGCTTGGAGAGGTATCGACTCCGAACTGTGGGGTATAGCTGACGCTGAATTCGCGCAGCTCGATGACGCCTTTGGAGCCCTGAAAGCGCGTGACCTCGGTGGACTCGCATCCCAGGCTCAGGCGCATGTAGACGGGCACGTTGTCATACTCGAAAAGGACAGGATGCACGTCCGGCATATTGCGTCCGTCCTTCCAGCGGTAGATGCCGCCAAAAGCAGACACCTTCTTCGGCGGCTCGTTGATGCCGAGTACAAACTGCATGCCGCTGATGAGATGGACCAGCAGGTCGCCTGCCACGCCGGTTCCGTATTCCTTCCAGCAGCGCCAGCGCGCGAACCTATACCCATCGAAGGGTATCTTCGGGGCAGTTCCCTGCCATGTATCCCAGTCGAGAGTTTGGGGAGACAGGTCAGTGGGCAGCGGATATTCCCATGCGCCATTGGGATCGTTGCGTCCATAGGTCGCCTCGATCAGGTTCATGTCGCCGATAGCGCCCTGTTCGAAAAGTGCCTTCGCTTTTGCGCAAAGAACAGAACTGGTGCGCTGTGCGCCGATCTGCACGATGCGGTCTGTCTTTTTCGCTGCTGCGACCATGGCCAGTCCGTCTGCCGGATTGTGTGACATGGGCTTTTCGCAATACACGTCTTTTCCTGCGGCCAGTGCATCGACTACAGCCTGTTTATGCCAGTGATCGGGGACAGCGATAATAACGGCGTCGATATCTTTGGAGTCGAGTAGTTCGTGATAGCGGCGGGTTGTGCGGATCGGCTTGCCGACGATTTCCTTTGATAATTCATGACGGCCGTCATAAAGATCGGCAGCGGCGACGCATTCCACTCCTGGAAGTTGGATCGCGGTAGTGAGCAGGTTCGAGCCTTCCATCCCAACGCCGATGATGCCAAAACGTATCCGGTCGCTTGGAGCGACTGACTGAGACGAGGACGGTATTGGTTCAGCTTCGAGAAAATTTGAACCGGTGAGCAGGGAAGCTCCTGCCGCTCCCGCAGTGGTTTGCAGGAACTCGCGTCGAGAGAAAAGGGCTTTATTCATAATGGCAATCTCCTACAAGTAAATTTTGTGGCGCATTTTTCTGTCGTGAATACAGTAACTGACTGAGTTACATGCTTCAATGGGTGCCGATTTTAGGACAGCGTGAATTTGGATTCACGATATAGTGAGGACTGACAGGAAACCCATTCGTGAATTCGAGCGCATCCGGCACCTATCTCTATGACGACGCTTTCTTTCGCTACATTCAGGAAGGCTCGACGCGGTCCGCGCAAAAGGTTGTTCCTCTTGTAGTTGAGACGCTGGGTACAAAGAGCGTGCTAGATGTAGGGTGTGGTGCGGGTGCGTGGCTGCGGCAGTACAGCCATCAAGGAATTGCAGATTATCTGGGCGTTGATGGCGAGTATGTGCAGAAGGAATCGCTGCTGATTCCAGAAGAAAATTTTCGCGCACAGGACATTACCAAGTCATTTGATCTGAAACGGGGCTTCGATCTGGCGCAGTGTCTTGAAGTAGGTGAGCACCTGCCGACGTCCGCGAGCGAGACCCTGGTTGAGAACCTTGTCAGGCACAGCAGCATGGTTTTGTTCTCAGCGGCCATTCCGGGGCAGGGCGGAGAGAACCATATCAATGAGCAACCCTATGAATTCTGGCGCGCGCTGTTCCGGAATCATGGATATGTGCCGTTTGATTTCGTCCGGCCTGCAATTAGGGACTGCTCAGAAGTGGAAGCCTGGTACCGACACAACGTCATGCTGTATGTGGCGGAGGAGCAGGTCCAGGCGCTATCGCCAGCAGTGGCAAAGGCGCGGGTCGCGGACAATGAGCCGATTGCCGATGTTGCCGGAGTGCTCTACCGGCTGAGGACGCAGGTGCTTGCGCCTCTTCCGGTCGGGTTGGTGTCAAAGCTGGCTATGTGGAAACATTCGAGTGTACTTTTGTACCGGAGAATGACGCGATAGAACCCGAACGAGTTCCTGTGAATACGACACTGCCTCCATCCATGCTCGCCAGAGTCCTGTTGCAGCGATTGGCGATCGTTGTTCCTTGCTACAACGAGGAAGAAGTGCTGCCGGAAACGGCTTCATGTCTGGAGTCTTTAATTCAAGAGCTAATCGCGGCTGGTCTCGTTCGCGAAGTTTCCCTCTACTTTATTGATGATGG
>NZ_DASQIX010000015.1:0-4836 GCF_035631355.1 Alloacidobacterium sp. | reverse complement strand
TACGCTGCGCTTACTTTGGATGCGACTTCTTGGGGTCTAGCATGCAGATGCACACCGATTTCAAGACCGCCGGCTGCTGAAAGCACGGCGCTGACTAGCCGCGCGACTTCGTCCGTAGTGGCCAGGCCGACGGTGTCGGCGAGTGAAATCTGCTCGATGCCGGTGTCGGCCAGCAAGTCGCACGCTGCAATGACTTCGTCGATGCTCCAGTCATCGCCGTAGGGATTGCCGAAGGCCATCGAGATGTAAGCGACAACACCGAGGCCGGCTTTGAATGCCGCTTGCCCGATGGCTTCCAGAGTGTCCAACGATTCTTCCGGAGTCTGTCCCTGGTTGCGCTTCAGAAACTCCGGCGAGATGGAGTAAGGGAAGCCGAGCGTGCTCACTGCTTCTGTTGCGATGGCGCGTTGCGCACCTTTCTCGTTTACTACGATGCCGATGATTTCGACGTCGTCCGGCGGATCGAGGAACTCAAGCACCTGCTCGGAGTCGGCCATTTGTGGCACGGCTTTCGGCGAGACAAAGGAGACGGCATCAATGTGTTTGAAGCCAGCGGCGATGAGGGTGTGCAGATAGTCAGCCTTGACTTCAGCCGGAATCGTTTTCGGTAGGCCTTGCCAGGCGTCGCGCGGACACTCGATCAGTTTGACTGCTTCGCTCATCGGAACTACCTAATTTATAGATGCGCGAGCGCTACGACAACGACGACTGCTCCAAAATGCGCGACTGCTCCAGCGATGAGGGCGGGTAGCAGGCTTTTTGCCCGTAAAACAAGAGCCATCAGCAGTCCATAGAGGGGGAACTGCAAGTACATCATGGCCTGCGAGAGCGTTCCGGCAATTTCGACGCTGAAGAGATGGGTTTGTACAAGCTGCACCCAGGGATACAGCATCCGCAGCGCGTCAGGGCCGGCAAGCGCCATAATACCCGCCGCGCGCACAGTGAGCGGCGTGACCAGAATGCCCAGCAGCAACGGCCACCATGTGAGCCATCCACTGGCTGCGGCTTTCTTTTTCTTACGGGTGGTCGTTCTACGTTGCGTGACGGTCGGGCTCATGATTTGAGAATAGCGTCTGATGTCATGTGCAAGGCTGAAACCTCTCGCTGTGAACCAGAAAGCGCACGGGTTAGCGCGTGGTACGATTCGCTATGCTCAAAAAGTCCCTTCTGCTTGCCGTCTGCGCGGCAGTGTGCCTGTCAACGTGCCTGGTTTCAGCGCAATCCGTACAAGACCGCTTGCAACGGCTAATGAATCCCTCGACCGGAGCATGGACTGCTGACCAGATTGCAACCATGGCCAAGCTGCGCGACGCAGCCATGCAGGCCCCATATGCGCTGACGGAATTGCGGCACCTGACGGACAACATCGGGCCGCGTCTTAGTGGCTCTCCGCAGGCGCAGAAGGCCGTCGAGTACGTCGCTGACGAGATGCGGGCGCTGGGCGCGGACGTGCATCTGGAAAAGACATCGGTCATCCATTGGGTGCGCGGAACTGAGACGGGCGAGCTCGTTTCCTGGCCGGGAATGGCGGAGGGAACGACGCAGAAGATTGTGCTGACAGCGCTTGGCCCCAGTGTGGCGACGAGTCCGGATGGACTGGTTGCCGATGTGGTTGTGGCCGACTCCTTTGACGCGTTGAGGAAGCTGCCCGAAGGCGCGGTAAAGGGCAAAATTCTGCTTCTGAATGAGAAATTCGACAAGCGATTGGCCGCGCAGGGCGACGGGTTGAGCGCCTATGGGCAGGCTGTTGTTTATCGCGGCGCAGGGCCGAGCGTTGCCGCGTCTCTTGGAGCGCTTGCCGTGCTGGTGCGCTCGGTTGGCAATGCAGACTACCGGCTGCCGCACACCGGGGCCACCGTCTACGCGAACGGGCTGCCGAAAATTCCCGCGGCGGCGGTGACCGCTGAGGATGCGGACCTGCTGGCCAACCTCACGCAGCAGGGGCCGGTGCGGATGCGGCTGACGCTGACGCCGCAGACGCTACCGAATGTAGACAGTTACAACGTCATCGCCGACTGGAAGGGCTCCGAGCATCCGGAGCAGGTGGTCATCGTATCAGGGCACCTCGATTCGTGGGACCTTGCGACCGGGGCCATCGATGATGGCGCTGGCATTGTGGTCTCCATGCAGGCGATCCATCTACTGCAGAAGCTCGGCATCCATCCAAAGCGCACGGTGCGCTTCGTTGCCTGGATGGATGAGGAGCAGGGCGGCGAAGGCGCGGCTACTTACGCCAAGGACCATGCTTCCGACCTGTCGAACCACATTGGCGCTCTCGAGTCAGACCTGGGAGCGGGCCATCCCATTGGTATTCTGGCTGTGGGCAAGCCTGAGCTGGCGGAGTGGCTGCGCCCGGTAGGGCATGTGCTGGAGCCGATTGGGGCTGCAACCATCACGCCCAGTCCTGAAGCTGGCGAAGACATCGACTCGCTCAAGGGCGTGCCGCAGTTTGCTCCCAACCAGGACAGCCGATTCTACTTCAACTATCACCACACGGCTGCCGACACCTTCGACAAGGTCAATCCGCAGGAACTGAATGAGAACGCGGCGGTAATGGTGGTCTTGGCTTATGCCTTGGCGGATTCGAGTACTCCGGCTCCGAGATAAAGCATTTAGCTGCGCTTCCTGCGTCCTGTCTTCTTGTTTTTCTCTTTCCGGAGTTTCCATGCTGTAGTCAGCGCTCCTCGCAGTGCGTCTTCGTTAGCTTTGGCGAGGATGATGTGGGTCGCTCCCATGCGGCCCCATCCACCTTTGATGGGGATGAAGAGGTCGGGGCGATCTGCGATGAAGGCCTGTTGCTGTTCCACTGTGAGCATGAGATTGCCATAGCCGTCTTTCTGCGAGGCGAGGGTGGCGAAGATTCTTCCGTCCACGCGGAAGTCGGGCGAGCCCATGTGCGAGCCTTCCTCTGCGCCTTCGAGGCTTAATGCGATGCGGCGAAAATCTGTGGTGTTCATAGGTGGTTTTCGTGGCCCATGTGAAGGAAAGCAGATCCTTCGCTGCGCTCAGGATGACAGTTATTTGCTTGAGAATGACATTCATTGTTCATTCTGGTTTCCCTCTCGGCAACTCTAGGCAGTGTAGAGATTCGTTTCCAGAAACGCATTGCGGAATTTGCCGGTCGGGTCATGTTGTTTCAGGAGTGACTTGAATTCCGGTAGCTTTTCGTATTTTGCTTCGAGTTGCGCGGGCGGGATGGTGAAGAGCTTGGCCCAATGCGGGCGCGGGTTGAATGGCGCGAGCTGCTTTTCGATGAGCGGCAGGATTTGCTTCACCGCCGGCCATTCCGGTTTCCAAGTGAAGTGGATAGTCATGGAATCGCGCTGGTGGGCCATGCTCATCCAGAGATTGTCTGCGGCGACTGTGCGAAATTCCGTAACAAACAGATGCGGGGTGATGCGGTCGCGCAGTTTCTCGACGGCGAGAATGGCCTCATGGCCGTGCTCGCGTGGAACGAAGTACTCGGTCTGCAGCTCGGCGCCACTGGATGGCGTGAAGTTCATGCGGAAGTGCGGCAGCCGCTCGTACCATGGGCCGGGGATGCCTTGCTGTTCGGTGCAGGGCGTGGCGTCGTGTCCCGCAATGGGGTGCAGCTTTTTCGTCGCGAGCTTTGCACCGTAGAACTCGGGCGGAAGCTGTGAAGATTGATTGGATTCGATACGCTGCTTGATCCAGACCTGCGTGGCGCGGTGGTTTTGCCAGTCAGTGAAGAGGCTGACGCTGTATCCGCTGCCAAAGATGGCGTCGAGGTTGTGCTGGAGCTGGTCGAACGACAGGTCTTCGTAAACGATCTGGCGCATCTGGAAAGTGGGCAGCAGGTTGAGCGTGATGCGGGTGACGATGCCGAGCGCTCCCAGCGCGACGACTGCTCCATTGAATGTATCGCTGTCTTTGGCGCGTGAAAGTGTGGCGAGATTGCCGTCGGCGGTGGCGAATTCAAGGGCGGAGACGGCGGTGCTCAGGTTTCCATTGTGAATGCCCGAGCCATGCGTACCGGTGGAACAAGCGCCAACGACGGTGATGTGCGGAAGCGAGGCGAGGTTGTGCAGCGCATAGCCGTGGGAGTCTAAGTACGGAGCGAGCTTCCCGTAACGAACGCCTGCCCCTACGGTAACGGTGTGCGCTTTGTCATCGATTGTCATCTCATCAAGATGTTCGAGCGAGATCTGGTTTGCATTGCTGTCAGCGATGGCATTGAAGGAGTGACGCGCGCCGAGAGCGCGGAGCTTGTCGCAGCCTTTCACTACCTCCTGGACTTCTTCTGCCGAAGCCGGCGTGAAGAGGCGGTTTGTCGAATAGGTGAGATTTCCCGACCAGTTAGTGCGCGGGCCTGCAGTCTGGCTTTGTTCGGCAGGAACGAGTCGGGACAAGGTGGCTCCACTGAGTAGTATGCCGGATGTTTTGAGGAAGTCGCGCTTGTTCATGATGGGCAACGTTGTATCACGCGCGCAGCGATGGTGGCGAATGGTCGAGATGTTGGTCTGGATATTGCTTTCCCACCCTATCGCAAACTGCGCGATAGGATGAGGCACCCTCTTTTTCGTTCCCCCTAGCGAGTAACACCCTATCGTTACCTATTCTGCATTGAATCGCGATGATAGTCTTTGCCAGAATCCACAAAACTGAAAGGTAGTTCTCAGTAAATACATGAAACGTATTTGTGCTTTGGTTATTTGTTTTCTCTTCACGATGAATGTTTTGGCCGCCGACAATGGCTACAAGGTGATGTATGACGGAGGGTCGGTTCAAGCTCTCAAATCGGGCAGCAAAGCTCAGCTCTTTATCGAATCGAATCAGATCCGCCTGAATGAAGACGGGAAAGATGCGGTCGTGATT